>JBDSFA010000020.1:0-14248 GCA_039919785.1 Dokdonella sp.
GACCGCGGTGTGCGCGTGCGCATCCTGCTCGACGATTTTGATATCGCCGCAGAAGACCATCTGCTCGATGCGCTGGATGTGCATCCGAACATTGAAGTGCGCTTGTTCAATCCGTTGCGCTTTCGGCAACGCTCGCTGCTGTCGAAGTTGGGGCAGTTTTTGCTGGAGGCGCGGCGACTGAACCGGCGCATGCACAACAAGTCGTTCATTGTCGATGGCGCTGCCGCCATCATCGGCGGGCGCAATATCGGTGACGCCTATTTCGATACCGGTGACGATCCGCATTTCCGCGATCTCGACGTGCTGGCGATCGGGCCGGTGGTGCCGCGGATTTCGGCGATGTTCGATCGCTACTGGAACGATGACGTTGCGTACCCGGTACAGGCCTACAGCGGCACGGACGCGACCGCACAGAATCTTGCACGGGTGCGCGACCGCCTCGCGCGCGATGCGCGCCCCTACACGCCGGACGATTACGCGAAAGGCGCCGCGGTTGTGAATAACCCGGATGATCCAGCCGACACGGGACATGCGAACGACTGGTACTGGGGTGCCGCGGAACTTGTCGCGGACGCGCCGGCCAAGGTTGACCCGGACAAGGACGAGCAACGGCAGGCGCGCATCGATCGCCCGATCCAGCGCTTGCTTGAGTCCGCACAGCAGCAGATCCTCGTGGTGTCTCCGTACTTCATCCCGGGCGATGAAGTCGAAGCAGTGCTCGAAGCCGCTGCGCGGCGAGGTGTCACGATCGAAGCGCTGACCAATTCGCTCGCAGCAAACGACGAGCCCGAAGTACACGCAGGGTACGCGCATTATCGACGTCCGCTGCTGATCGCGGGTGCGCAGTTGTTTGAATTCCGACCTATCGGCGCGAGCAATGTCCGCAGTGCGTACGGTCGCTCGTCCGGCGTCAGCCTGCATGCGAAGGCAATGGTCATCGACCACCGCCAGGTCTTCATCGGCTCGATGAACTTCGATCCGCGCTCGCGCGACCTCAATACGGAAATGGGTGTCATCGTGGACAGTCCGGGGCTGGCTACGGCGATCGAACGGTTCTTTTCCCGAGCCGCGGCGCCGGAAAATTCATTCCACGTGATGCTGGACCCGGACAGCAAACGATCGCCGAGGAATGCGCCGTTGCGCTGGGCCGCCGTCGATGATGGCAAGGCGGTCGTCTTCGACAGCGAGCCAGAAACTTCGCTGCTCAAGCGCCTGCGCGTCGATGTGATGCGACTGCTGCCGCTGGAAGGCCTGCTCTAAGTTCATGAAGCGCGTTCCGCCAGTGCGGCAGGCGCCGCTTGGGGCTGAGGAAGTGCTGGCCGTGGACGCTGGCACGAGGCCAGGCACACCGCATCGAGTTCGCTGGCGCGTGCTCGCGCTTGGTCTGGTTGCACTGCTGCTGACGATCACTGCGTTTTGGTTGCGCTGGCCCGAGGCATCGCGACCCACGATCGCCGAAATGCTTGCCGTTGCCGAACGCGGTCGCACATCGCCGATCGCGCCGTTGATTGTCTTCGCAGGTTTCGCGATGGGTGGCATCGTGGTTTTTCCGGTCGATCTGCTGATTGCGGCAACCATCGTCGTGTTCGGCCCCTTCACCGGTGCGGCGTATGCACTTGTTGGTTCGCTTCTCAGCGCCGAAGTGGTCTATGAAATTGGACGCCGGTTGCCCGCCAGTGCTTTCGTGCGCGTGATGGGTGCGCGTGGCGAGCGCCTGCGCCTACGGATCGTCGGGTATGGGTTTGCGGCCGTTGCGTTTGTGCGATTGGTACCGATCGCTCCGTACAGCATTGTCAGCCTTGTCGCGGGTGCCGCGCGTATTGCGCGTGTTCCGTACCTGACGGGCACGGTAGTCGGCATGCTGCCGGGTATCGTTCTATATGCGCTGTTTGCCGATCGTGCGCGCGCTGTGTTGCTCGATCCGCACCCACTGGCCTGGCTTGGCCTTGTCGCTGCGATTGCATTGATGGTGGTTGTCGCACTTGTACTGCGCAAACGCGTATTCGGTATCGCCTCGCCGGACGACACCCAGTGACGCGCATGCGTGTCGCAACGTGGAACATGCATGGCGGCGTCGGACTGGATGGGCGTTTCGATCCGGATCGTATCGCGCGCGTTATTGACGAACTCGATGCCGATGTCGTCGCCTTGCAGGAATTTCATTCGCGCGATGGTTTCGACATGCACGCGCATCTGGAAGCGCTCGGCTTCGCGCAGGTGATCGGGGTGCCGACTTTCCACAAGCGGGGCCACGAGTTCGGCAATGCGCTGCTTACGCGCTGGCCGGCGCGAGACGTCACACGTCACGCGCTCGATTTCGAGCGACGGGAACCACGCAGCGCGATCGATCTCGTCGTCGATCGCGCGGGCGCCGCGCTGCGCATCGTTGCGACACATCTCGGTCTGCGTCCTGCCGAGAGAAGCGTACAGGTCGCGCGTATTCTCGAATTGTTTGACGCCGATCCCATGCCGCCGACGGTACTGCTCGGCGACTTCAATGCGTGGCGCGTCCGTTCGCTGCGCGACATCGATGCATGCTTCGGCATGTCCACAGCCCCGCGCACGTTTCCTTCACCGCTGCCGATCGTCGCGTTCGATCGCATCTGGGTCTCGCCGCCGGGCGCGTGCGTCGACCTGCACACGCATGCCAGTCGCACCGCGCGGATCGCGTCCGATCATTTGCCGCTGCTGGCGACGATTGAGCTCTCACGAAACTGAAATGAAAACGACAGCTGCCGCGTCCACTCATTGCATCAAAACAGCACGAAGCTCCTTCACTCACCCAGAGCCAATCCTGTCTGCGTGGTGAGCGCAGACGCCGCTCGTGCGCGGGAGAACACGAGCAATTGATCAAGTCGCAGTTTCAGCGCGAGGCTGGCTTGCGCTTGCGCGGTGGCGGGTTCCAATATCCGGCGAGGCCCGCGAGATCTTCGTTGATCAAGTCGACATCGACGGCTTCTGGATCGAACTCGTCGCCGAGCCAGTCGCGCATGTCCGCGTGTTCCTCATGCTTCGGGTCGGTGAGAATCGCCAGAAGGTTGGCATAGCCCCATGGGCCGCCGCAGTCGTCGGGAGGGCAGGCGCGGGCCGCCCTGACGCAGTACGGGACGGGTTGGTCTGGTATCTGCGCGATCACGGATTTGACGCTTATGTCGTGATACCAGTCATCGCCGAAGTCGTACCAGTAGATGAACTTGCTGCCCTTGGCGGGCGCGATCTGGCGCAGTGTGAATTTCGTTTCGGCGCGAGTGGGCGGCCCGAAGCCGACGGAGTCGTGCATCGCCGAGCCGTAATGTTCGCCGTCGCGCAAGGTACCGACAATGAACTCGTGCAGGTGTGCATTGCCCCAGCCCATCGCGATCTGGATGACATCGTGCAGGCGATCCAGGCGCAGGTCCGATGGAACCAGTACTTCGCGCGCGATGGTGGGCTGTACATTCTTCAGCGTGATTTTCAGAAGATGGAGTGTGTCGGTTGTCACTGGGGTGCATGCCTCTGACATCGGGTTCGGAAGACGGTGGGCTGACCGAGCCACCGCCACACGCCGATTATCGTGGGAAGCGGCGCAGAGGGCCAGAGGATTGCGGTGGATCAACTGCGCTTGTCGCGGCAGAAGGTGCTGCCACCCGCAGAGCCAGCCGCCTTTGTTGTGCGAGCGGTTTCAGCCGCGATGCTCCGAACACCATCCCCAGCTAAATCCTCCCCTTGAAGGGGAGGACTTCAAAGCAGCCCTTTCAAGCGCTTCCTCTCAATCGGAGGGGTGGGCACGGATGGTGTGTGTGGCCGACGGAGCGCCTCGAGTTTCAGCCGCCCAAATTAACAGCCCGTTTCGGATGCGATCAGATCGATCAACAACCGATCCGCGAGCGCTTCCTCATCGATGGCGTAGCCATGTTCGCGCATCGCTCCTACGAGTTCATCGTCCCAGTCCACCGTGATGCCGTCATCGTCGGACAGCGATCGGCCACTGGCAGTGGCACCTGCGGCTTCGCGAAAATCGTTCGCGCCGAAGCGCCAAGGTCGCGCGCCGAAATCGCGCATCAGGCATTGTCCGATACGCAAGCCGGGCCAGTCGAAATCGCCGTGATAGTGCAACTGCGCACCAGCGCTGCGCAGTTGTTGCAACAAGATGCGTTGCGCGGCTGCCGGCATGCCGTCGGTGCACACCAGCGCGGTGCAGCGAACGCCGAGCTGGTCGGCGGCGATGGCGACCAGGTTCGGGTTCTCGCAGACGTACACGACGTGGCCGTCAACATCCCAGTGAGCGCGTGTGCGCAACAGACTGCGCAGGGACAGGTACGCCGGTTCGCCGTGCGCGTGCGCGAGCTGACGGCCAATCGGAGTGTCGCTGTGGCAGGGCAGGTTCAACACCAGCGCGGGGCGCGCCAGTTCGTTGACCAGCACGCCGAGCGTGGCCCAGCGATCGCGCGCGCGTGGCAACCGGTGTGGTGACACGTCAGCACGCTCGCCATGTCTGGCTGCGGCGTCTTCGGGCGCACACTCAGCCACGCAGGCGCTGGCCAACACCAGTCGCGCCAATGCGCGGTCACGATCCAGCGCGTGCGCATCGCCGAGACAGTCGGCGGCCAACTGTGAACGTGCCACGCCGGTGGCGGGCAGCCGCGCGAGTACGCGCTGTGCGTCGGCGATCAGGCGTTCGGCGATGTCCTCATCGCCACGCGCCAGGCGTTTGAATTCCTTTGCGCCGGCCGCGCTGCCCAGCAGGACACGCAGACGTGGTTCCGCTGCAGCGGTGATGAGTGCGTGCCAGCGCTGTTGCTGCGCGTTACGCAGTGCCATCCGATCGACAATCGGGCCGTCGAGCGCTTCGAGCGCGGCGCGCAGCGAGTCGGCCAGACCGGCGCGGCACAAGGCGGTGTCGATGGCCTGCCCGTCGATGCGCAGCGAACCGGCGCGCCGATGCGGCAAGCCCAGCAGGCCGGTCAGCACATCGCGTTCCTGATTCGACAAGCCGCTCAAGGTAAAGGTCGCGGTGGTGGAGCTGCCGCGTTCGAAGCGCCGGCGCAGGCGTCGACGCAGGTCGCTCAAGTCGGCGCCGCCAAGCAGGCGTTGCAAGCGCTCAGGGTCGGGTAGCATCTCGCTCATGGCACCGTTGGCGGAAAGCGGCGATCCGGGTCGTCCTCGCGGCGGCGCGCATGGCCGTCCCAGCGCCAGCGCGACACGTACACCGCATCGATACCTTCGCGACGCTGCAACTGGCAGATGGCAACGCCAGGCAATTCGGCATAGCAGGCCCATTCGCGTTCGCTGGTCATGACAAAATCCAGGTCGAACTCGTGGATCAGGGCCATGCAATGCGCGCGTGCGTTGTCGTCGATGCCTGCGAACGCTTCGTCGAGCAGGACCAGGCGCGGCGCATGCCGATGGCTGCCCTGGCTGTAGAAGCTGGCGACTGCTGCAAACAGCGGCACGGTCAGCCCCAGCGCGCGCTCGCCGCTGGAGGCCGGGCCGGATAGCTTGCGCCACTGCGCATCCTGCCAACGCTCGACGCGGAAGCGATGCCAGTGACGGTAATCGAGTGCGCGCGTGAGCTGGTCGAGCAGATTGCCGCCGTGCAGATCGGCACGCGCGCGCTCGGCCAGGATACGCTCCTGCAGCATCGCGCCGACCACATGTCGGTCGTCGTTCGACCAAGCCTCGGCGCGCGTGTTGAGCAGTCGCTTGCGAGCTGCTTCCAGGCCGACCGGCGCGTCGTCGTTGCCTTCGGGCAGCGGCTCCCAGCGCAAGCGGAACTTGACGCCGGTCGAAGTCGGCCGCTTTTCCAGTTCAGCGTTGATGGCGGCGACGTGGCGGTCGGCGTCCTGCAGCAGTTTCTGGATCTCCGCGGCGATCTCTGATTGCAGGTGATTCTCCAGCACCTCGCGCTCGCTCTGGCTGAGGATCTGCCGGCGCTGGGCAATCTCGTCGTTGAGCCAACGCTCGACCACGTCGATGCGCTGCTGCTGGTTCTGCCACACGATGCTGACGATGAGGTTGTTGTCGCGCTGCTCGGCCTGCGCGCGCTGTCCGAGCGCGGCCAGTGCGGTGTTGAGATCGTTGAGGTCGACGGTCACGTGTTTCTGGATCTGCGCCCAGCGTTCGTCGTCGGCCGCGACCTCGACCAGCAATTGTTCCACGCGCCGGGCCAGCTTGAGCGCCGGCTCGATCGTCCACGCCATTTCGGCGGGGGGAATTTCGATCTGTTCCAGTGCGACGCTGAGCAGGCCGGTGAGCGAGAACGCTTGCAGCGCGGCGATGGCCTGTTCGCGCGTAGCGATGCGCTCGGCCAGCGTGTTCGCGGCATCGGCGCGACGTTGGCGGGCCGCGGCGTGTTGCGCGATGGCGCCATTGTGCGCGTCGCGCTCGTGTTTCAGTGCGCGTTTGCCATGCTCGATCGCCATGCGCACGGTTTCGGCGCGACGGCGCAATTCATCGGCTGCGGCACCGTGCATGGCGAGCAGGGTGTCGTAGCGGGTGCGCGATTGCGTGGCCTGTTGCCGGCGCTCTTCGTGGTGGGCCTGCAAGCGGGCGTTGCCGGCATGCGCGAGGGCCTCGTCTTTCGCTTGCTGCACCAGTTCAGTTGCCGCCCGACGTAGATCGCGCACGCTGGCCTGCAGATCGACGAGCAGGCTGCGTTCGTAGCGTTCCAGTGCGTTGGCGACGATGTCGAGGGCGTCGAGCGACTCGGGCAGGTGCAAGTCGCTGGAATCGCGCAGCAGCACGTCGCGCAATTCGCGCCAGCGCGTGTCGGCCTCGCGCAGGCGCGCATCCGCCGATTCCAGCAGCTGCAGCGCCGCGCGGCGTTCGCGCTCGCAGTGTGAAGCGCCGTGATGGGCGTCACGCAAGGTCTGGTCAGAGGGTGCCTGCTGAGATTCCGCGTCGGCGCGTTGGCCTTCATCGGCCAACGCGCGCCGTTGTATCGCACTGGCAGCAAAGGCCGTTCCAATTTCGTCGAGCCGAACCGCGATGGCGGTGAGCCGCTGTTCGCGCGCAGCGACTCGCGCGGCGTGGCCGATGTATTCGGCGACGGGTTTGTTCCAGCAACCCGCCAGCGGGCCCAGGCGATAGCGACCGTCTGGCGCAATCCAGGCTTCACTGCCATCGTCTTCCGATGTGCAGGCGATGCCTTGCATCAGGCGCATGACGACCACGGCCGACACGTCGGCACGTTCAACCGTCGGCAGCAGCCAGTGCGCGAGCGAGGCGCTGTGAGGTTTGCGCGCCACCAGCACGGTATCGTGCGCATGCGCTGAGAGCAGGCGTCCGTCGGGTGTGACCCAGGCGTCGAGCAGGCCGCTGGACTGCAAGGCCGCCTCGATCGCGGCGCGCTGCTGCGCGTCGACCTGCTCGCGGAAGTCGACCAGTTTCCACAATGGCGCGCCGGCCATGTTCAGGCGTGCATCGCTCGCGCGCTGTGTCGGCGGCGGCGGAGCGCGATCCTCACCCGCACCCAGGCGCGTCTGCTCGGCGCTCAGTTCTCGGCGTTCCGCATCGAGACCGCGTTCGAGCTGATCGAGCTGTGCGCGTGCCGCGGCGAGGCGATGGGTCGCGGCCAGATGGGCGCTATCGAGCACGCGCCGTGCCGGATTGTCACCGTCCAGCGTGCGCGCCCAGCCCGCCAGCGCCACGAGCGCGGGCTCGCTCGCGTGCGGCTGAAGTACGCGCAAGGCGGCGAAATGCTCCTGCCAGCGCTGCAGGATCTGCGTCGCTTGCAGCTCCAGTTCGGCCTCCGCCTGCAGCGTTCGCTCGCTCGCCTGCTCGGCGGCAGCGGCCGCATCGCCGCGTTGCTCCTCGCGTCGTTCGCGCTGGACGCGTGCTTCATCCAGTTCGCGATGGCGCTTGCGCAAGGTAGCGATATGCTGGCGCCGATCACGCGCCTGCTCGCGCAAGGTGTTTTGTGTCGCCACGACTTCAGCTTCTTCGCGCGCCGCCAGCGCAGCGCTGTCTTTGAATGTCGCCAGCAGCGGGACGGCCAGTTCGGCCATGCCACAGCTCTGCGCATGCTGGCCAGCGCCGCGCAGTGCCGTGGCCAGCGTGCTCACCGCATCCTGATGAGTGGCGGTGCGTCGCGCGGTTTGCACTTGTTCCTGCTGCAGCCGCAGTGCGGCGCGTTCGGCCTCTTCGGCCGACACGGTCGCAACGCGCGCATCGTTGTCCGCCACGGCCTTCGCATCGTCGATGCTGCGCACGGTGGGATCGGCGCGCAGTTCATCGGCAATGATGCCGTCGCGTTGCAGCTGAGCATCAATCTGTTCAACCTGTTCCAGGTGAGTGCTCTCGCTTTGCTGCGCCTGCGTGGCGGCTTCAGTGGCCTCGTTGACTTCACGGCTGGCGTTGTCGTGTCCGGTCTGTGCAGCGCGCACGATCGCCGCTTCGCGGCGCGCGCGGATGCCGGCGTAGACGCGATAGCGGCGGTTGAAGTGCGCGACCGCTTTCTCCAGCGCGGTCAGGTCGGACAGTTCCTGCTTGTAGTCCTCCAACTGGTTCATCGCTTCGGCCACCGGGCCGAGCAGTTCTTCGCGCAGCGGCGGCAAGGCCTCGGTCAGCGCCGTGGACAAGTTGCTTTCGTTCGGGTTCTTGGATAGTTGCGGTTGGCGCAACTGGATCAGCGTGTCCATCAACGCGGCGTAGCGCGCCTCGCCCAGATGGAACAGGCGTTCGTCCACCGCGCGCCGATATGCGCCCGCAGTCTCGAATACGCGACCGCGTGAGCCGAGCAGCTCGGCCAAGCGCTCGCGGCCGAGCATCCCGCGTTGCGCATTGGTCAGCCAGAAGTCCGCGCCGATACGGACCGTATCGGCGATGAAGAACCAGCTATCCACGCTGGCCCGCGCCGCGTTGGCCGACAGGCCCGCGCCGAGCGTGAGGTAGTGCGGCGTGCCGTCCTCGTCACGCCGGCCCAGTTCGATCCAGGCGTAGCCGATGCGACGGTCATGGCGTCCGTTGAGCAGCAGGTTCCACAGCATGCGCTTGCCGGGATCACCATCGGGCTCGATGCGCGAGGACTTGAGACTGGCATCGAACAGGAACGGCAAGGTCAGCGACAGCACCTTGGATTTGCCGGTGCCGTTGTTGCCGCGCAGCAGCAGGTGACCGTCGTGAAACCAGAACTCCTCGGCGTCGTAATGGAACAGTTCCACCAGCCCGATACGCAGCGGCTGCCAGCGTTGGCGCCGCGGCTCTGGCAGGGCAGGGCGCGGAGAGATCGCGGCGGGAGCGCTTGGGTGGTCGGGATCGTTCATCGGGTGCAGTGTGCCAGCGTCATGGCCGGCGTTGCCGGTGCGCAGTAAATATCCTTCGGTGAAGCTGGACGTGAGATCCGAAGTCGGGCCGTGTCCCGCACTCGATTTCCTCACCCAAACAATCCTCCTTGCACCTCCGCCTGTTCGCCATCGGCGCTCTTTACCGTGGTCCGGCCCAGTGCAAACCTCGCCAGTGCCGGCAGCGGTGTCGCGCGCTCCGCGTCGAAGCGGGCCAAGCGCAAGCGTGCCAGGCGGGTCAGCGCATCGCGCGCGAGTTCGCGTTCCGCACCGGGTTCGCGTGCGGCCTTGTTCCAGTAGCGGCCAAACTGCGTGGCTGCTGCGCGGATGAAGGCGGCGACCTCGCCGAGAGGAATATCCCGCGCGCTCACACTGCGCTCGCGCTGATCGCGCAGGCGTTGCGACAGATGTTCGGCGACGAGCAGGGTGATGTGCGCAGCGGTGCCGTCGGCGGGCAGTGCGATGTCGGTCAGCTCACCGTCGGCATCGATCAGGGCGACGCCCTCGGCGCGTTGCTCGGCGACCAGTCCGGCGGCGTCGGCCAGGCGGGCGGCGAGCGGCCCGCGCTGGTTTTGCAGATACGCGAGGGTGTCGCCTTCGAGATCATCGAAATACACCACAGGATCGTCGAGCAGGCGGCGCGCAAGGTGATGCCGCGCGGTGCTGCGTCGACCCTCATCGCTGTCGGGCGCATATTCCTCGTTGATGGTCGCGATGCGCTGCGCCAGTGTGGAGAAAGCTGCGTCCGTCGGCAGACTCGATGGTCCGCGCGTCACCGCCAGCAGTCCGGCCAGCACGCGGCGCTGGATGTCGTACAGCGCGTCGCCATACTGCTGCACGAAACCATCCTCGTCGCCGGCGACGCGCACCAGCACACCCAGATCGAGCAGATGACGGCACGCGGCGACCAGTTCGCGGCGTTCGTGATTGGCCTCCAGCGTGAACGTGAATCCGGCTTCGCGCAGGTCAGGGTCGCCGGCGAGCAGCAGTAATTTCTCGCCCAGCGTGCGCAGGGTGATCTGCGGATCGGCACGATCGAGCACCGCGCAGATCAGGCAGAACACGGTGTAACGACGGCGGTCGAACTCGCGACCCTGACTGTCGCCTGCGCCGCGACTGTCGTCGCTCGGATCAGCCGGGCGCTTGTACAGACGCGCGCAATCGCGATCGAGATGCAGGTTCCAGCCGGCTTCGCGCGCGAACCAGTCGCGCAGATAATCGATGTGCCGACGTACGCCCGCGAAGGCGCGCGTGTCGCTGCGTAACAGCGGACGCATCAACAGCGCGCGCAGCGCCGAACGGCGCTCGTCGTCGCGCTGCCGGGTCAGTGCATCGTGGACGCTGCGATCGCTCATGCCGGTTCCGTCTCCGCGACGGTACTTGCGATCGTTATGCGATGGTCGCGGCCGGAAAATGTACCCAGTTCGGTTTCGATGCAGGCGAAGGTATCGGCGCCGAGTGGTTCGAGGCGGATGCGCAGCAGGCCATCGCCAGTCTGGCGTTCGACCGTCGCGTCGGGCGCGGCTTGCATCGCAAGCGCCTCGCCGAGCAGGGCCAGAAACAAGCGGAACGCGTGACGATCGAGCGCGCCGAGCGCGGACAACGTCGTTGCCGCGCCGGTCGCCAGGCGCGCGCGTGCCGCCTCGACCTGGGCGTGTTCATCGGCGAGCTGGCGCGCCAGCCATTCACGCTCGCGGCTGCGCTCCTTCACGCGCGGCGGCTGACCCTTGGGCGTGGCCGTGCCGTATTCGCGCAAGCGCGGATGAATCGCGATCGCCGGCGCGTCGGACCACGACGTCGACGCAGGCACCTCATCCTCATCGGCGCGCAGGCCCAGATGCCGCGCGGGATTGAGTGCGAACGCGGCGCGCCACAAGCGGTGCGCGTCGGCATTGTCGGCGCAGTCATTGAACCAGCGTGCGAGAAGGCGGAAGTCGGCGGAGCGGTCGCTGCGCCCGCTGCGACGGTCGTTGAGGTTGGCGACTGCGGTCATCAGTTGCGGAATCGCCGACAGCGCACGGCTGCGCAGCAGTTCGGCCTGGGCGACTTCGCCATCCTCCGCGATGAACCAGCGCGACAAACCGTGCCAGCGTTGTCGCCATGCCGTCATGCGCTCGCCCAGCGCGTCACGCTGTCCGGCGTCATCGGGCGCGGCATCGCGCGCTTCACGACGTGCAGCCAGCCACAGCAAGGCTTCGATTTTCGGCTGCAACAGCGTGATGCGCTCGGCAATCACCGCCGAGCGCGCAACCAGATCGCTGATGAAGCGCTCCAGATAGCCGATCAGGCGCTGCTTCCACGCCAGCAATGCGCCCATGTCCGCGTGTTGCAGATCGATGCCGCGCGCGACGCCGGCCATGAACCCCTGCGCGTTGTCGGCCAAGTCACCCAGGCGCTGGGCCAGATCGCGCAGCACCTCGTGCACCTTGGCCGTATCGGGTGTGGTCGCGGCAGCCAGCGCGCGCAACGATTGCAGGCGGCTGGCGATGTCTTCCAGCGCCACGCCCTGCAGTTCGGCGTGACGGCGCAGTGCGTGAGTGAACGCGGTCAACGCGGTTTCGACGGCCTCGCCGCCTTCGGTCAGGCGATACAAAAAGCGCGCGCGGTAGAAATCCTCGATGCTCGACACGCGCGCGGTGTCCGGTTGTGAATCGACATTGCCCCAGTCCGCCAGTTGCGCCAGTGCCGATTGCACTTCGTCGAGCGTCGGCAGCGCCGTGCCGTCGACAACGTTATCGCATCGGGCAATGCGCGACAGCACTTCGTCCGGGCGCAGATACGGTACAAACTCGCACTTGGCTGCGGCGAACGTATCCATGACCGCACGATACAGCGACGCCTTGTCTGCGCTGACGTGGCGGAACAGGTTGCCCTGGACGGAAACGAGCGCAGAAGCGGCGACAGAAGCGGCGACGTGGTCGGTCATGCGGGCGCGTGTTGATTGATGCACGGAGGTAGCGCGCACATGAACCTCATCGCCCGGCAGCGCGCCGTATCCGGGCCTGGTCGTTCAAACCGCTACCAGCCGGACCTTCAGCACTCGATCACATTCACCGCAAGACCGCCGCGCGAGGTTTCCTTGTACTTGTCCTGCATGTCGCGGCCCGTTTCGCGCATGGTCTTGATGACCTTGTCCAGGCTCACCTTGTGCTTGCCGTCGCCGCGCATCGCCATGCGGCTGGCGTTGATCGCCTTGACCGAACCCATCGCGTTACGTTCGATGCACGGAATCTGCACGAGGCCGCCGATCGGATCGCAGGTGAGTCCGAGGTTGTGTTCCATGCCGATCTCGGCGGCGTTTTCGATCTGGCTGCAGCTGCCGCCGAGCGCGGCGGTAAGTCCTGCGGCGGCCATCGAACACGCGACACCGACTTCGCCCTGACAGCCGACTTCGGCACCGGAGATCGACGCGTTTTCCTTGTACAGGATGCCGACGGCAGCGGCGGTGAGCAGGAAGATGCGAACACCCTCGATATTCGCGCCGGGAATGAAGCGGTCGTAGTAGTGCAGCACGGAAGGAATGATGCCGGCCGCGCCATTCGTCGGCGCAGTGACGACGCGACCACCGGCCGCGTTTTCCTCGTTGACCGCGAGCGCATACAGGTTGACCCAGTCGAGCGTGGTCAGCGGATCGCGCATCGCAGCTTCCGGCTTGGACGATAGTTCAGCGTGCAGCGCGGGTGCGCGCCGAGACACATGCAGGCCGCCGGGCAGTGTCCCGGGCGAACGGATACCGCGCGCAACGCAGGACTGCATCGCGCTCCATAGCTCGTCGATGCCCGCGTCGATTTCCGCCCGTGTGCGCCACGCACCTTCGTTCGCGTACATGAGTTCGGCGATGGTGAGCCCGCTCTCGGCACAGCGCTTGAGCAATTCGTCGCCGGAATGAAACGGATGTGCGAGCGGCGTCTCGTCCGCGACGATGCGGTCTTCCGCAGCTTCGTCCTGATTGACCACGAAACCGCCGCCGACGGAATAGTAATCGCGCGTGGCGATCGTGTTGCCATCCGCATCAAACGCGGTGAAGCGCATGCCGTTGGTGTGGAACGGCAACTTCTGGCGCTTGTTCATGACCAGATCGCGCTTCTCGTCGAAATCGATTTCGTGGCGACCGAACAAGTTGATGCGTTTGCTCGAGCGGATGCGCTCCAGAGCAGCCGGAATCGCGTCTGGATCGATCTGGTTCGGCCAGTTTCCTTCCAGTCCCATCAGCACGGCCTTGTCCGTGCCGTGGCCGCGACCCGTCAGTGCGAGCGAACCGAACACTTCGGCGCGTACGCGCGTCGTGCGTGCGAGATCGGCACCACCCACGCCTTCGATCAGCCAGCGCTCGACGAAGCGCGCAGCCGCGCGCATCGGCCCGACCGTATGCGAGGACGAAGGTCCGATGCCGATCTTGAACAGGTCGAAGACACTGACGGCCATGACATGAGTCTATTGAACGAAGGGACAGCTATTCTACGCGCACCTTGTTGCCGCTTCGCCGTTGCATGCGCCTTGTTCTCTATCAACGCGATGACTGTCCGCTCTGCGATCACGCACTCGCCGTGCTCGCCGCCGCGCGCGCGCCTGAATTCGCCAGCGTATGGATCGATGACGACGTCGAACTCGAAGCGCGCTACGGTGCGCGCGTGCCGGTGTTGCGCGACGAAGACAGTGGTCGCGAACTGGATTGGCCGTTCGCACCCGCGGCGTTGGACGTGTTCTGTCGTGGCGGGTGAGTGCTTGCGCGCCGGTAGTTGCGAAAGCATCGCGGCTGAAGCCGCTCCCACAAAGACCGCTCACTTTTAGGAGCGGCTTCAGCCGCGATGCTCTCCGCGGCATGCACACCATCCCCACCCAACGCCCCCGGCCCTCAGGCACAGCCCTCGGGCGTTCATCGGCGCGCGGACCGATGGTCCGCAAGCGCGCCTCTTCACCCCCTTGAAGGGGAGGGCTGAAGCACCAGCAGCGCTACCTGTGGGAGCAACTGTCTGTGGGAGCGGCTT
>JBDSFA010000210.1:0-15000 GCA_039919785.1 Dokdonella sp.
ACTTGCACTGCGTTTGGCGATTGCCCGCGCACGATGCCGACAATGCAACACGCTGGCGGCATATCAAGACCTTGTTTTCGCGGCGTGTACCACGCACCGAGCGGCGCTCGGCACGCCGGATGGCAAGGAAGGAACGCGGTGTCTGGCAGCGACGCTACTGGGAGCGCCTGCTGCGCGATGAACGCGATCTGCGCCATCACGTTGAGTACATTCACTTCAATCCGGTCAAGCACGGCTACGTTGAGCGGGTTTGCGACTGGCCGCACTCGTCTTTCCATCGCCATGTACGCGAAGGAAAGTTTCCGTCGAATGGGGGAAGCGGCGAACGGTAGGGCGGGTCTTCGACCCGCCGCTTTTGTTCCATCCGCTACGCCAAGGAAGGTGAAGGCGAGCAGACGGCGCGTCCGAGACGCACCCTACGTTTGCGCGGACGTTACGCTGCGTCGGTGGTTGTTGTAGTGTGCGCGACGGCGGCTCATTGCGGAGCCGCGCCGATCATGAAAACTTGGGGAGAGCAAGTCCAATGAGAAAAACGATATTGGGTGCGTGTGGACTTCCGGTCGCCGCGCTGGCGCTGGCATGCAGCAGCGCGCTGGCTGCAGACATCAGTCCCACGCTCGCCGCACAGGCACAGCGTGGAGGATTGGTCGAAGCGCTGATTGTACTGCCGGATCAGACGCCGCCGTCGCTGGCGCCGCTCGCGCCGGATGCTGACTACAAGGTGCACCGGCGCATGCTTGTCGACGCGCTGCGTAGCCGCGCGCAGTCGCAGCAGGCAGACCTGCGAGCATGGCTCGACAGCCGCGGTGTCGAATACCGCACATACTGGATTTCCAACCTGGTCTGGGCGCGCCTTTCGCGGGCCGACCTCGACGCGCTGGCGCAACGCACCGACATCGAGCGCGTGGAAACCAATCCGCACAGTGCGCTTAGGCTGCCGGTCGCGGAATCGACCATGATCGCGCCTGCGGCGGTCGAAGCCATCGAGTGGGGCGTCAGCAAGATCAAGGCGCCGGACGTGTGGGCGCTGGGATACACCGGCCAGGGCGTGGTGATCGCGGGCGAAGACACCGGCTACAAGTGGGACCACGTCGTGCTCAAGCCGCACTATCGCGGGTGGGACGGTACCAATGCGAACCATAACTACAACTGGCACGATTCGATCCATGTCGGCAGCCTGGCGAACAACTGCGGCTTCGACATGCAGGCGCCGTGCGATGACCATGGCCACGGCACGCACACGGCAGGCACGTTTGCCGGCAGCGACGGCGGCAGCAACCAGACCGGCGTTGCGCCGGGCGCGAAGTGGATCGGCTGTCGCAACATGGATGCAGGCGACGGCACGCCGGCGCGCTACATCGAATGCATCCAATGGATGATGGCGCCGACCGATCTGGCCGGACAGAATCCCGATCCGGATCTCGCGCCCGACGTGGTGAGCAATTCCTGGGGCTGTATTCCCTCCGAGGGATGCACTAGCGGCGACGAGATCAAGACCGCCGTCGACAACATCGTTGCGGGTGGCATCTTCTTCGCTGCGGCCGCCGCGAACGACGGCCCGGCCTGCAGCACGATCACCGATCCTCCGGCGATCTACGACTCGGCCTTCATCGTGGGCGCGACTACCAGCAGCAACGCGATGGCGAGTTATTCCAGCCGTGGCCCGGTGATCGCCTCGACGCTGATCCGCCCGGATGCATCGGCACCCGGTTCCAGCATTCGTTCCTCCTGGAACAATGGTGGCTACAACACGATCAGCGGCACCAGCATGGCCACGCCACATGTGGCAGGCGCAGCGGCGTTGTTGATGTCGGTGAATCCCGCATTGAAGGGGCATCCCGACCAGGTCGGCGCCGTTCTGCGCAATACCGCAACGCATGGCCTCACCGATCCGTCCAATTCCGGTTGCGGCGGACTGACGATGGCGGACTGGCCGAACTATCAAGCCGGCTACGGCATCATCGATGTCAATGCCGCGGCACTGTCTGAACTGGTTGCGCCGACACTGGATCTCGCATTCACGCCGGCCAGCGTGATGGAGAACGAGTCGAGTGCACTGACGCTGACGCTCGGCAATACGAACCCGGCTGCGGTCACCCTCAGCAGCGACCTGGTCGATGTATTGCCGAGCGGCGTCGTCGTTGCGCCCACGCCCGATGCAGCGACGACGTGCGTCAGTGGCACGGTGACGGCGGTTGCGGGGTCGGGCTCGATCATGTTGTCCACTACGACGCAGATTCCTGCCGTCGGGACCTGCACCGTGACCGTGAACGTGATGTCGACGACGGCCGGCAGCTACGAGAACTCGATCGCCGCCGGTGCCCTGCATACGCCGGTGGGCGACAATGCCAGCGCGACGGCTGCGACACTGACCGTGATGATCGACGATGTGATCTTCGATGACGATTTCGAGGACATCCCCGGCCCCTGAGGCAGGCAGCGCGACGAACAGCGGCGGCGAGGGCAAGACTCTCGTCGTCGCCATCTCCTCGCGCGCGTTGTTCGACCTCGGCGACAGCCACGAGCTGTTCGAGCGCGACGGGGTGGATGCGTTTGCGCGTTATCAGATTGCGCGCGAAGACGATCTACTCGCGCCCGGCATCGCGTTTCCGCTGGTGCAGAAACTGCTGCGACTCAACAGTGCAGCGCCGGCCGCGCCGCATGTGGAAGTGATCCTGCTGTCGCGCAATTCGGCCGATACCGGCTTGCGCATCTTCAATGCGATCGAACACTACGGCCTTGATATTGCACGCGCCGCATTCACGCGGGGCGCGCCAACCTCACCGTATGTGCACGCGTTCGGTGCGGATCTTTTCCTGTCCGCCAATCCTGAAAGCGTCGCGCAGGCACTAGCCGCCGGAATCGCCGCGGCGACGATCCTGCCGTCAAAGGCGCCGCAGCGGCAGTCGGACCAGTTACGCATTGCCTTCGATGGCGACGCTGTATTGTTCGGCGACGAATCCGAACGAATCAACGAGGAGGGCGGCATCGACGCGTTCCATCGCAACGAATCGGCACGCGCGCGCGAACCCTTGTCAGGCGGCCCGTTTCGCGGCTTCCTCGATGCCCTGCATCAGTTGCAGGACGCGTTTCCGAGCGAGGATTCGCCGATACGCACGGCCCTGGTCACGGCGCGTTCGGCGCCGGCCCACAAGCGTGTGATCCTGACCCTGCGCGACTGGGGCGTGCGCATCGATGAAGCGTTGTTTCTTGGCGGACGTCCGAAAGGGCCCTTCCTCGAAGCCTTCGGTGCGGATATCTTCTTCGACGATTCGGCGATCAACGTTGAATCCGCGCGCCAGCACGTTGCAACCGGCCACGTTCCGCGCAAGGCCGAGCGCTGACGTCCCAGCGCGGCAGCGTCTAGAACGGACCCAGGGCGTGCACCTTCGCGACCAGAGCGCGACGGATATTTTCGTGCAGGGGTTTGTGCCAGTGCGCGATCAGGTGCTGATGGCCGGCGTGGACGAAACCCGCGGCGGTCGCCACTTGCAACGCGCGCGCATCGCCGCAGTGGCCGAAAAACACGTCGCAGCAATCGGCGTAGCGCTCGAACGCGTATTTCAGGATCAGATACCAGATGCCGCCTGCCGCCTGGATTTGCTCGCGGTGCTGCAGTGCCATGGCACGAATGGTTTTGCCTTCGCTGCATGATCCGCCCGAAAGGTAGACCTCGCCGAACGGGCGCATATGCGAATAGCCGGCCAGATGCAACGCGCCTTGCGCATCGCGATACAACGCTACCAGGTGGCGGCCGACATCCGGCGGCGGCGCGTTGAACTTGCGGCGGAACAGCGCAGCGACCAGAAAATCTGCGCTGTCGATTTCGCTGATCGTGAGATAACTCCGGAGGGGTTCCGGAAGGGTGTGGATCGCGTCGTGCTCCATGATCCGGGCTCCGTGGAAGGTGGCGCAAGGGTAGCGAAGCGCGTCCTTGAACAATAGTGGCGCTGCTCTTGTTCGGTTCTGGTCGGTGCTTTGCGCTAGTCTTCGCGGTTCCTTTCCGCCAATGCGCTCGTATCGACCGTGTTCAACCCTTCGCCCCTTGCGATGCCTGTGCACTCGCGCGCTACAGTTTTTTCGGATCGAAACTGGCGCATTGCCGGACTCGGATTTTGCCTGATGATGTGGTGCGTGCACATCGCAGCCGCCCTAAATTCTGCCGGACTGCAGGATTTCTGGCGCGATTTCTATTGGGCGACGGTGATCGCCCACGGCGAAGCATTTCCTCTGGCCGGTCCGCCGATCTACCAGATGTTCGAGCTCGGGCCGTGGTGGTTTTACCTGCTCGCGCTGCCAGTAAGGTTGACCGGCAGCGTTGCGCTGACCATGGTGTTCATCCAGAGCCTGGCCGCGATGAAGTACTTCCTCGCCTGGCGGATCGGCATTCGCCTTGCCGATGCACGACTCGGCTTCGCATTCGCGGCGAGTCTGGCGATTGCCGGCTGGTCTATGGTCGAGTTGATGTTCCCGTCGCATATCGCGGTCGTTGAGACCACGCTGTTGCTGCTCGGTCTGGTCGGGTTGCGCTGCGCGAACGAATTTTCTGCACGCAACGCAATCTGGCTGGGCCTTGTCAGTGCGGCCTGCCTGCATGCCCATCCGACAACGGTGCTGTATGTCGTGCTTGTCGGCGGGTTCGTGCTGTGGCGCCATCGTTCCTGGGCCGTGTTCGGCTGGTTGTGCCTTGCGGCGACCATTGCGGCTGCAAGCCTGCTGCCGCCTTGGCTCAGTCGCGATGCGACTGTGGCCGGTGGACTGAAGCCGATTGCCGACTATGTCGGCAGCGATATTGGCATGCGTCCGATGATGCGCATTCCCGCGGTTGCGCGCAGTGTCCTGCTCGGTGGCTCCTGGTGGAGCCTGCTGCTCATGACGCCGTGGAAATTGGTGCTCGTGAAAGCCGCCTGGTGGACCTACTGCGGATGCCTGCTATTTGCCGCCGCCGGCTTGTTGCTCATCCGACGAGATACAAAGCGGTTGCAGCGGATGTGCCTGGTTGCACTCGCGGCGTTCCTGCTGCAAGTGGCGTTCATCGTACTGCTGCGCCCGGTCACGCCGTACTGGATGGTGCCGTCGTCTCTGCCGCCGCTGGCATTGGCAATCGCGCTCGGGTGGTATGGGTGGTTGCAGGACAGGCGCACGCTGATTCGTGTGGTCGGATCGCTCGCGCTTGCGCTTTACGTCGCGCTGGCGCTGGCGCCGTATTCGTTCTGGCTACGTGATCTGCATGACCTGCGCACGATGCCGGGCGTGAACCCGTTCGCCGACGCGATCGAGAGCAGCGACCGCTACGTGAAGGCGGAGATCTCATTTTTTCCGGTCCGTCGCCTGGACCGGATTGGCAATTCGCTATGCGCGCCGCACGTACTGCACGGGTTGCTCGCAATGATCATAGAGACGACGCTCTCGTCAACGCTGCGCAATGCCTGCGGGTATTGGCCGCAGCTGCGCTACGGCGGTGTCGAAGGTGAGGGAACGCACATCGCCGGTCTGAGTCCACGCGCCGCAACCGCCTCGGGTATTGCGCCTGCACGCGTGATTTCGCGCATGGCATTCTACGAGCGCATCCGGCCCATCGCACCGACAGCAGGCGGTCTCGCGACGCGTTTGCGACGTCTGCAGATCAATGCCGACAGCGCACCTCCGCCGGTCGCGCGTTCGGTATTCGACTTCGATGTGGCTGGTGCCGATGTCGTCGTGTTGTCCAATCGCATGCGATTTGCAGCGGCGATGGACGTGACTTCCATTACCGCGTCGGGCCGCCCGGTGCGTCAGCTTTACGAGGGCGACGGAACATTCCTGTATGGCTGCTCCGCGTGCGCTATCGACGCGGATGTGCATTGGCATATTGAGCTCGTGGGCATCGCGGGCAATCTCGACTTGATCGTATTGCTGCACGAAGGCGCGGGGAAGATGGGCGCGCGCTAGCCGCATCAGGCGCAGGCGCGGAGCAGGCGTTGCAGCTCAGCCGAATCTTTCCAGTGCTGACCGCAGACATAGCGCGGCAGGTTCCAACGGTTCGCGTTCGCTTCCAGCGGCTGCGGTGATGTCCCGAACGCTGCGTGCAGGCGATGTTCGTGGGCATGCTGCGGCAGGTATTCGCGCAGTAGGTAATCGTTGCTCTCGCCATACGGATACGCAAACAAGCTTGCGCGATGCGGTGCAAGGCGTGCATCGAGCCAGTCGCTTGCCTGGCGAATTTCCGCGTCGGCGTCGCCATGGCTGTCGATCGTGCGGAAGGTGCCCTTGTGCTGTTCGCGCTGCACCGTGACCGGCAAGGTGTGATGGTTGTGGTCCCAGCTGTGGCTCTCGATCGCGATCAGGCCTTCTTTTTGCGCCGCCGGCCACCAGTCATCACCCCACCAGCCGCGCCCAACGAGGCAAGTCTCGTCGAGCGTCGCGCGCGCTTCGGGGGATACGATCACGAAACTGGTGGCATGCACGGCGGCGCCGGTTTCAGCGGCGAAGTCGCGCAGGACGCCTGCGAAGCTTCGCTGCATCCCGCAGGTCGGATGCTCGATATCGTGCCAGTCGAACCACGAGCCATCGTCGAAACTGAGCGCGATCGAATTTTCGACCGTTGCGGGCGACGCCTCGCCTAACAGCACGTCGACAACGCGCGCCAGCGGCACGATACGCAGGCCGAGTCGATGGATCACGCGCAGATCCTGCGCCAGCGCGACGTGGTCGTTGCTGGCGTAGTCATTGCCGCTGATGTTGTTCGAGTGATAGGTGAGGACGGAAACGCGCATGGCTGGGTTCAAAGCGGTTATCCAAGCATAGGCCAGTCGGCCAATCTGCGGCCAATGGGCGCATGGCCGAGCACCGGCAAGCCCGCTACAATAACCCGCTTTGCCCCGCGCCCGGACCCCATTGCCATGTCTGCCATCCAGCTGAATCCGACCGATCTCTACGACGTCCGCTCGCTGCTCTCCGACGAAGAGCGCATGGTGCAGGACACCGTTGCCCGCTTCACCGACGAGCGCGTGCTGCCGATCATCGGTGACTGCTTCGACAAGGGACGCTTTCCTGCCGAGCTGATCCCCGAGATGGCGGATCTCGGCCTGCTCGGCTCGTCATTGCCGACCGAATACGGTTGCGCCGGCATGAACGCGGTCAGCTACGGCCTGGTGTGCCAGGAACTGGAACGCGGCGATTCGGGCATCCGCAGCTTTGCTTCGGTGCAGTCGTCGCTGTGCATGTATCCGATTTACGCCTACGGTTCCGAAGAGCAGCGCCAGCGCTGGCTGCCGGACATGGCCGCCGGCAAGGTGATCGGCTGCTTCGGCCTGACCGAACCGCATGGTGGCTCCGACCCGGCCAACATGAAGACGAATGCGAAGAAGGACGGCGCCGACTGGATCCTCAACGGCGCCAAGATGTGGATCACCAACGGCAACCTCGCGCATATCGCGATTGTGTGGGCGCAGACCGACGACGGTATCCAGGGCTTCGTGGTCGAAAAAAGCATGCCCGGTTTCAGCGCGCAGGAAATCCACAAGAAGATGAGCTTGCGCGCGTCGGTGACGTCGGCGTTGTTCTTCGACAACGTGCGCGTGCCGGAAGCGAACCGCCTGCCCAACGTGAAAGGCCTCAAGGGTCCGCTCGGCTGCCTGACGCAGGCACGCTATGGCATCACCTGGGGGCCGATCGGCGCTGCAATCGCGTGCCTTGCCGAAGTCGTCGAGTACTCGAAGAACCGCATATTGTTCAACCGCCCGCTTGCCGCCAACCAGGCTGTGCAGCTCAAGCTTGCCGACATGGCACGGCGCATCACCATGGCGCAGCTGCTGTCGCTGCAGCTGGGTCGTTTGAAGGACGCGGGCAAGATGCAGCCGACCCAGGTGAGCCTCGCGAAGTGGAACAACTGCCGCATGGCCATCGACATCGCGCGCGAAGCACGCGATATCCTCGGCGGTGCCGGCATCACCACGGAGCATTGCCCGATCCGTCACGCACTGAATCTGGAATCGGTGATTACGTATGAGGGCACCGAGACCGTGCATCAACTCGTGGTCGGTCGCGAATTGACGGGTATCAACGCGTTCTGAGCCGCGGACGACTCATGCGCAGGACGGGCAACATGTATTTGGCTGGGATGATGCGCTGCTTGCTCGCGGCGCTCTTGCTGCTTCTGGGAAATCCTGCTTCCGCGTCGACATTTTCAACGGTGTCGGCAGGACAAGGGGCCAAGGTTGGCATCGTTTCCCTGGTGGGGCCGGAGCTGACAATCATCCATGTTGGATTCACGCCATTCACTTCGTTCAACAATCGACTTCCCAACGATTGGGGGCTTGATCGCACAGCGCGGACTTCGACTGCGGCGCTGTTGAGGCAGGGCGGGTATGAAGTCGTCGACATTTCAGTCGATGCAAGCACCGCCCGCGGGATCCGCAACGAAGATGATTGGTCAAGTCTCAACGACACCGGGCTGGGCAGAGATTGGAGCGGCCTGTACGGCAAGTTGTTGACGGATAATCGCCTCGCCGCCCTGGTCGTGCTGCGCGAACAGACGATGAGTGGTGGCGGTCGCAACACCTATCGTGGATACGGAATATTTTCGGGCCGTCGACCGGAGTTGTTCGTATCCGTCACGGCTGACGTGATCGGAGGAAATCCTGCGCACCGTTCGATTGCCCGCTGCGTCGCCGCGCCAATTTTCGACGAGAAACGTATGGCGAACCAAAATCTTGAAGAGATCAGCGCTATCGACATCCCATGGGCGAAAGCGGAACTGGGGTTACTGATGCAAAAGAAGATTGCGTTTGAGCTGTCAAGTTCCGGGTTGCTGAGTAGCGGGTCCCCGTGTCCGGGATTCAGTCCTGACGAAAAAAAGAAATAGGTGACGAGGTCCACACGCGCCGCACCGTCCAGCTGTTGGCGTGCGCGATCATGACCATAGTCGGCAGCCTGTTGCGAAACGAGCGACTACGCATCGGGCAAGCGCGCGCCGCCTGCTTGCGAATACTTTTAGTCGTACGCGCGTAGCGCGGCCGTTGCCACCCCGACACTGCACAACACACCGGCAGGGAACTGATGAACTCTGTGGATATCCAAGTCGAAACAGAACGACTGATCCTGCGTCTCCCGTGCATCGAAGATTTCGACCCGTATGCCGAGCTGCACGCAAACGAAGATGCCGCGCGGCATATCGGCGGCGTCCTGTTGCGCGCGCCGGCCTGGCGAAAGTTCCTGCAGATGCCAGGCGCATGGGCGATGCAAGGCTACGCGATGTTTTCCCTGGTCGAAAAGGCGAGTGGCCGCTGGGTCGGACAAGCCGGACCGTGGCAGCCGGAGGGGTGGCCCGGCACCGAAGTGGGCTGGGCACTGCACCCCTCGTTCTGGGGCAAGGGCTACGCCCACGAAGCGGCAGTCGCCGCGATCGACTGGGCGTTCGCGAACCTCGGCTGGAGCGAAGTGATTCATTCGATTGCCCCGGAAAACCATGCCTCGCAGGCGCTGGCCGTGCGACTGGGTTCGACCAATCGCGGGCCGGGCAAATTACCGCCGCCGCACGAGGATGTGCCGATTGACATCTGGGGCCAGAGCCGCGAGCAGTGGCTCGCACGACGTCAACAGGAAAATTAAAAATGATCACCGTCTACGGATACTCGCCGTCTGGCAATTGCCACAAGCTGCGCATGCTGCTCGGCCAACTCGGCCGGGACTATCGTTGGGTCGAGACCGACAGTGCGCATGGCGCGACGCGCACGCCAGAATATCTCGCCAGGAATCCAAACGGTCGCGTGCCGATGATTGAAGCCGATGACGGTCGCATCATGGTCGAGTCGAACGCGATCCTGTGCTGGCTCGCCGAGGGCACAAAGTATTTTGGCGGCGACAGTTGGCAGCGCGCGCAGACGTTGTCGTGGATGTTCTTCGAGCAGTACAGCCACGAACCGTATGTCGCCGTCGCGAGGTTCATTTGCGGCTGGACGCCGATCGACAGTCCACGCCGTGCCGATTTACCCAAGTTGCGTGAGCGCGGCAATCAAGCACTCGCTGTGATGGACAGGCATCTGGCGACGCATGCGTGGTTCAGTGGCGACCAGTACGGCATCGCCGATATCGCGCTGTTCGCGTACACGCATTGCGCGGGCGACGGTGGCTTCAATCTCGCGGCCTATCCCGCAATCTGTAGTTGGCTTGATCGCCTTCGCGCCGAACCCGGTTTCGTCGCGATGCCGGCGATTGCATCGGAGAATGCGACGTTGATTGTCCAGTCGAGCTGACGAAATCCCTCAGCGAACCTTCACGACGTAGGTTTTCGGAAGGGAATCGTGCCAACCTCGCGCGCTGGAGTTGAAGAATGAGAACGCTTCAAAGGGAATGAAGCGGCACAATGAACGCCCCAACACTTGAGTGAATGTCGGCGATTCGCCATTCTCGTTGACGACGCGCGTCCCGGTGACAAGCTTGCCGAGCGTACGACCAAAAAACAGTTCAAGCGGCACGTAGTACGCGAGCATGACGCCGAAGCCGAACAGGTACTGGACACCATGGCGCTGCAACAAGTCGACGGCGGCCGTGCCGCCGACAGCGCCGATCACGATGCCGACGACGAAGGCAAGAACCATAAATCCGAGGTAGTCGACAAGGAGGTTGACGAAACGCCGCCAGCGCTCGGCGGGAACTATCAAGATCGGCTGGTCCGCGACGCGGCTCGCGGGGGCCTGGTACGGATTGCTGGACGATGCCATGGTCGCTTCCCTGGATTGGCGGGTCGAAAAAGGTACCTCACGGCGCCTCCGCCGCACTTTCGCAAGATTACCCGCCGCTTGCAATCGCGCGGCATTTCCGCGATCGCGACGGACCGGTATCCTAGCGGATTCGCCGACCGCGCCGTTCGCGGCGCCATACCACATCCAGGTATCCTCATGTCCGCTCCCGCGCTGATCCCCGCCCGCCACAAGAACGTCAATCGCGCCGAAGTCTGCGACCAGAACTTCATTGAGTTCGTGCAGAACTGGAGCGGCACGCCGCAACGTGCGCCGCGTGCCGACCAGCCGGTGCTCGCGGACAGCCTGTGCACTGCGCAGGATTTTCTTGAACTGTTCGAGTCGCAACTGGTGTCGCGTCACCTCGACCTTATGGCGCGCGTATTGCGCGTCCAGAACAAGGTGTTCTACACGATCGGATCGTCGGGTCATGAAGGCAATGCGATGGTCGCGCGCCTCACGCGGCATACGGATCCGGCTTTCCTGCACTATCGCAGCGGGGCGTTCATGGCCGAGCGGTTCCGCAAGTTGCCGGGCATGGATCCGATCATGGATTCCGCCCTCTCATTCGCCGCAAGCAAGGACGATCCCGCCTCTGGTGGCCGTCACAAGGTCTGGGGCTCCAAGCCGCTGTGGGTATTGCCGCAGACATCGACGATCGCGTCACACCTGCCGAAGGCGCTGGGTACCGCTGTTGCGGTCGAACAGGCCAAGCGGATTGGCCATACGCTGCCGATTCCGGACGACTCGATCGCGATCTGCTCGTTTGGCGATGCTTCCTCGAATCATGCGACGGCGCAGACGGCATTCAACACGGCGCAATGGACGGCATACCAGAAGCTGCCGGCGCCCGTGTTTTTCGTCTGCGAAGACAACGGCATCGGCATCTCGGTGAAGACGCCCGGTGGCTGGATCGAGAATGCGTTCAAGGATCGCAACGGCCTCGACTACTTTTACGCCGACGGTCTCGATCTCGCCGCAGGCTACGAACAGGTGGCGCGCGCGGTTTACCACTGCCGCACGACACGCAGGCCGACGTTCCTGCACCTGCGCACGACACGCATCATGGGTCACGCCGGCACCGATTTCGAAATCGAGTGGCGCAGTGTCGAGGAACTGATGACGGTCGAGGCCGGCGATCCGCTATTGAGGTCTGCGGCAATCGCGCTTGAGTCGGGCCTGCACACGAAGGAATCGCTGCTGGCCAAGTACGAGGACACGCGCAAGAAGTGTTTTGCTGCCGCCAACGAAGCCGATCGGCGACCGAAACTCGATCGACTCGAGGACGTCATCGCACCGCTGGCGCCGTATACGGCAGCCAAGGTCAACGCGGAAGCGCAACGCTCCGACTATGCCGAGAAGCGTCTCGCGGTGTTTGGCAGTGCCGAGAAATTGCCGGAGAAGCTGCCACCACGTCATCTCGCGATCCAGATCAACAATGCATTGCACGATCTGTTCGCGAAATATCCGGAAACGCTGTTGTTCGGTGAAGACGTCGCGCAGAAGGGCGGCGTGTATACGGTGACCAAGGGTCTGCACAAGTCGTTCAAGAACGCGCGTGTGTTCAATACCTTGCTCGATGAGACGATGATCCTCGGCCTTGCCCAGGGTTTTGCGAACATGGGCATGCTGCCGATCCCGGAAATCCAGTATCTCGCGTATTTCCACAATGCCTGCGACCAGATCCGTGGCGAAGCTGCGTCACTGCAGTTCTTCTCGAACGACCAATACAGGAACCCGATGGTCGTGCGCATGGCCGGCCTCGGCTACCAGCGCGGTTTCGGTGGCCATTTCCACAACGACAATTCGATCACCGCGTTGCGCGACGTACCGGGTCTTGTCGTCGGTTGTCCAAGTCGCGGCGATGATGCGGCGACGATGCTGCGGACATTGACTGCACTGGCAAAAGTCGACGGTCGCGTCTCGATCTTCCTCGAACCGATCGCGCTATACATGACCAAGGATCTGTATGAAGCCGGCGACGGCCAGTGGCTCACCTCGTATCCGCCTCTGGATCAATCGATGCCGCTGGGCGAAGGCCGCATCTATAACGCTGATGCCAGCGACGTCGTGATTTTCAGCTATGGCAACGGTGTGCCGATGAGCCTGCGCGCCGCGCGCGAGATCGAGACCAAGCTCGGCTGGCATTGCCGTGTCGTCGATTTGCGCTGGCTGGTACCGTTGAACGAAACGTTCATCGCAGAACAGGCCAGCAACGCCAAGCGCGTCATCGTCGTCGACGAAGGTCGCCACAGTGCGGGTATCGGTGAGGGTGTGATCACCGCGATCGTCGAAGCGGGCGAGGGTGCAAAGCCGCTGCGTCGCGTCGTCGGCGTCGACACCTACACGCCGCTGGCCGGCGCTGCCTTCCTGGTGCTGCCGGGCGAAGCGGATATCGTTGCCGCCGCCGAGTCCCTGCGCTGAATGGCCGCCGAATCGCCTGCGGCGCAGGGAATCAAGCGGGATATCGCGCAGGCGAGCGACGCGGTGCCGCGCGTCGACGGTCCTGCAGCGCCGCGCTGGGTCGTGCGCGGATTCCTCGTTGCGGCACTCGCGTATGTGGCGTTTGCGATCGTTGCGACGATTGTCGTATCGCCGCGCGTGCCATTCGCCGATGCGTGGCGACACTACGAGCGCCTGTTGACGTTGCCGTTTCCGGGCAGCGTATTCTCCGCCGACAACGGTCATCCCGAGGTGTTCGCCAATCTGGTGCGCTATGCCAGCCTGCATTGGCTGGGGGGCAGCGAAGGGGTGCAGATCGCGATCGGCCTGCTGCTCGCGCTCGCGACTCTCGGCGTACTGCTGCAGGTTGTGTGGCGGACACGCGAAGTCCCGCTCGAGGGGCGTGCCGCGGCGGCGTTCGTGTTGACGCTTGGCGTGTTCTGGCTCGGCAACGCACGCGGCTTGCTGCACGACAACGAAAGCCTGCAAATCTACAGCGTCCTGTTGTGCCTGGCGGTGGCGCTCTCGTTGTTGCTGGGGGCAGGCAGGCAGGCACCCGCCTCGCTGATGCGCGTTGCCGCTGCGACCGCACTCTGCTTCGTCGCCTCATTCAATTTCGGCAGCGGAATCGCGAGCTTCGGTGCCTTGCTGGCACTTCTGTTCGTCCAGCGTGCACCGCTCTCGCGCTTCTATGTCGTCGTTGTCGGACTTGTGCTTGCAGCCGTTTGCTATCGCCTGCTCGATGGAAGCAATGGTCGGCTGTTGCTGCAGCCATGGACGCAGGCGGATATTGCCCTGCGTTGGCTTGCAGCCCCGTTGATCTATCTGTTCTGGCCCTTCGTCGATCCGGCCGTGACAGCAACGTTACCGTATCCGCTGATCCACGCAGGTTTCATTGCACGCCTCTGGACCGCCGTGTTCGGCAATGTGTACCTCAACGTGATTCTGCAAGCAGTGGCAGGGGCCGCGCTGACGATCACGATCGTGTTCGCGACGCTGCAGGCGCGCAGGCGGCACGAATCGACCAACGACGTCGTGCGCCTGGGACTTGCGCTCGCCTGGTTCGCGCTCGGCGTCGCGGTGCTGGTCGCCCTGGTGCGAACCAGCTACTTCATTGCGCTGCCGAGCCAAGTCTATGCCCCGCGATACCTGCCATGGTCGAGCCTTGCCTGGGCTGGCCTCCTGCTGGCCCTGGTCGCGCAGAGGCCCGCGCGTGCCCGACTCATCGTGGTTGCCGCCGTTGGTTTGTTCTCGCTGGCGGCCGAATTGGGGATGACCCAGGTCATGCGCAACGAGCGCAACGACGCGGAAGACACCGCGCTGGCTGCTGTTGTTGGCGTGTGGCCGGAGGCCGGCGGGCGCAGCGAAAACGATGCGCGCGAGACGCGCGTGGGTGCGCATGCTTTGCAACACGCGCAGGTCGGGCCATTTGCCTGGCCGGAAGCGGCCTTGATCGGACAATCGGTGCCGACGGAAGCCACGGAACGTGCCGTGAACTGGCTCGACATAAGGCGGGCGACCGCCGACCTCACCAGCGAAGCCATCCGCCTGCAGGGCACGGTCAAGGACGCCTCGTGCTCGCGTTTACTGGTTGTCGCGGAGGGCACTGTCATCGGCCTTTTGCGCCGCGAGCGCCAGAATCTGTGGAGCGGAGCTGCCATCAATGCGCCTTTGAGAACGCCGTTGCTGGTGTTCGAGTCCTGCAACGTACGCTGATCGCGTTTCTGTGTGAGTAGCGGTCTTTACACCGTCATCGAATTGTTCCATTCGGCCTGATCGCGGACCATCGCAATGAGCCTTATGAGCAGAACGCGCAGGCAGGCAGCATCAGCCGCCG
>JBDSFA010000446.1:0-8744 GCA_039919785.1 Dokdonella sp.
TCCGACAACGCAATGCGCATGCGCGCGATCGCGGTGGCGCGATCGCGGCCGTGCACGATGAGTTTGCCGATCATCGAGTCGTAGTTCGGTGGGATTTTGTAGCCATCGTAGACATGCGTATCGACGCGCACGCCGGGACCGCCCGGGCATTCGAAACGCTTCACCGTGCCGGGGCTCGGCATGAACGTATCCGGGTCCTCAGCGTTGACGCGGCATTCGATTGAGTGGCCGTTGAGCTTGATGTCTTCCTGGCGCAGCGAGAGTTTTTCGCCGGCTGCAATCAGCAACTGCTCGCGCACAAGATCGACGCCGGTGATGAATTCGGTGACCGGGTGTTCGACCTGGATGCGCGTGTTCATTTCGATGAAGTAGAAGCGGCCGTTCTCGTACAGGAACTCGAACGTGCCGGCGCCGCGGTAGCCGATGCGCAGACAGGCTTCCACGCAGACCTTGCCGATGTCGGCGCGCTGCTCCGGCGTAATGCCGGGTGCGGGCGCTTCCTCGACGACCTTCTGATGTCGGCGCTGCATCGAGCAATCGCGTTCACCCAGGTGAATCGCATTGCCCTGGCCGTCAGCGAGCACCTGGATTTCGATATGACGCGGGTTCTCGAGGAACTTCTCCATGTAGACCTCGCCATTGCCGAACGCGGCCTTGGCTTCGGACTTGGTCATCGTGATCGCGTTCGCCAGATGCGCTTCGGTGTGCACCACGCGCATGCCGCGTCCACCACCACCGCCGGCCGCCTTGATGATGACCGGGTAGCCGATGTCGCGCGCGATCTTGCCGTTGCTGACCATGTCCTCGCCGAGCGATCCACCCGAGCCCGGCACGCACGGCACACCAGCCGCCTTCATCGCGCGGATCGCCTCGACCTTGTCGCCCATCAGGCGGATCACGCTGGCCGTCGGTCCGATGAAGATGAAGCCGGATTTCTCGACGCGCTCGGCGAAGTCCGCGTTCTCGGAAAGAAAACCGTAGCCGGGATGGATTGCCTGCGCGTCGGTCACCTCGGCGGCCGCGATGATCGCGGGCACGTTGAGATAACTCTCGCCCGCGGGCGCTGGCCCGATGCAGACCGATTCGTCGGCCATGCCGACGTGCTTGAGATTGCGATCGACGGTGGAATGCACCGCGACCGTCTTGATGCCGAGCGTGTGGCATGCACGCAGGATGCGCAGTGCGATTTCGCCGCGGTTCGCGATGACGACTTTGTCTAGCATGGGAATAGGGAATCGGGAATGGGGAATAGGAGGACTACCAACATTACTGAGCTCCGCGCTTGTCTAGTGCATTCATCAACGCAGTGAGTCTTGCGAATACCTGATCGACGCGATTGGCCATCACCGGATCGATTCCACCGAACCCGAGGCGTTCGGCTATTTGAAGTTGCGTGTCCATCTCCGACAGCGAGCCCCGCGCAATCGACAAGAAACGTTTGTACTCAGCCGTCCAGCGGCGCGCTGCACCTTCGGCGACATTTGAAGGAATACTGACCGCGGCTCGCCTGATTTGCGTGGTCAATCCGAAACGCTCGCTGTCGGGGAAATTCGACGAATGACTGTAAACGGCTTCGACCAGCGCCATCGCATCGCGCCACATGTCCAGTTTCTCGTGCGGCCGCTTGAACGATTCCCGATTCTCCACTCCCGATTCCCGGCATCTCAGCCAATCACGAACATCGGTTCGTCGAATTCGACCGGCTGGCCGTTGTTGACGAGAATCGCCATCACGGTGCCGCTGACGTCGGCCTCGATCTGATTGAACATTTTCATTGCCTCGATGATGCCGAGGGTGTCGCCGACGTTTACCGCCTGGCCGACCTTCACGTAGACCGCCGATTCCGGATTGGCCGACGCATAGAACGTGCCGACCATCGGCGCCTTGACCACGTGTCCTTCCGGCGTCGATTTTTCCGCCACTGGCGCCGGCGCGCTGGCGGCAGCAACCGGCGCGGCGGCGACCTGCACGGGCTGCACCTGTTGCGGCGCAGCGGCCGGGAATGCGCTGACCATGCCCTTGGGGATGCGCGACAGGCGCACGATTTCCTCGCCTTCCTTGATCTCCAGTTCAGCGAGAGTGGATTCTTCGAGCAGGTCGATGAGTTTCTTGATCTTGCGCAGGTCCATCGGGACTCCTGGCTGAAAGGCGATTGGGGAGGGGTTATGCAGCGAGTCGGCGCAGGGCAGCGTCGAGCGCCAAGCGATAGCTGTCCGCCCCGAAGCCGGCGATCACGCCGAGCGCAAGGTCGGAAAAATACGAGTGGCGGCGGAACGCCTCGCGTGCATGCACGTTGCTCAGATGCACTTCGATGAACGGGATCGCGACCCCGGCCAGCGCATCGCGCAGCGCGATGCTGGTGTGGGTGAATGCGCCCGGGTTGATCAGGATGAACGCGGTGCCATCGCTTGCAGCGGCGTGCACGCGATCGATCAGCACGTGCTCGGCGTTGGACTGCAGCGTGGCGAGTTCATGGCCCGCAGCCTGTGCCGCGCGCGCCAATTCCGCGTCGATCTCGGCCAGCGTCGTGCGTCCGTACACGTCCGGCTCGCGCGAGCCGAGCAGGTTGAGATTGGGACCGTGCAGGACCAGCAGCTTTGCCAAGACGGCGGCTCGTGGAAAACGGGCGACTAGTCTGGAGGAGACGTTGCGATCTGTCCAGTTCGGCGACGTTTGACGGGTATTTGCCGAGATTGGGCGAACTCTTTGTCTAAAGGTGCGGCGTCAGCCACTGATCGAGACTGCTTTGCGTGAAATTGCCGAAGCGTTTCGCGACGATGCGGCCATCGCGGCCAATCAGCACTGAATACGGCAACACGTTGCGCGTATTGCCGTAGATGGCTGAAACATCCGGGCCATTGGCGGCCAATGCATCGGGGTCGTCGATGAGGATCGGGTAGCTGACCGGGTGGCCCGCAAGGAAATTTTTTGCTGCCGAGGCGCTGTCGTCGGCGATGCCTACGATCTGCAGGCCGCGCGCTGCGAGCCGCTGCTGGCTTTGCTCGAGCAGCGGCATTTCCTCACGACACGGCCCGCACCAGCTCGCCCAGAAATTCAGCAGGATCAGTTTGCCGTTCCACTGCGCCAGGCTTTGCACGTGACCTTCGGTATCTGGCAGATGGATGTCCTGGCGCTGGCTGCCAATCGCGGGCGCGTCGGCGGCCGGTGGCGTTGGCAGGGCCGCTGGTCGCAGCCATGCCCCGGCAAACAGGCCGGCGAGTGCGCCGCCCACAGCCAGCGCAATGATCAACAGTGTGGTGCGATCGAACACGAGCGACTCAGTGCGGCGCGGGCGCCAGCGCCTCTTCGACGATGCTCTGTGTGAGCACAGTTGGCAGCGCACGGCCCGGGCCCGGTTCGCCGGCGCGGAAGACGACATACAAGGGCACGCCGACCGATTTATAGTCCTTGAGGAACGCCGTGATCGCGGGATCGACATTGGTCCAGTCGCCGGTCATGAGCACGCCATTGCTGCGTTTGAGCAATGCGCGGAATGCGTCAGTGCCAAGCACGGCGCGTTCGTTCACCTTGCAGGTCACGCACCAGTCGGCTCCCATGTCGACGAAGACGCTGCGACCTTCAGCGCGCAGCGCCGAGAGGCGTTCCGCCGAATACGCGACCGTGTCCTTCGAATCCACTTGGGTGTGCGTCGGCACGGCCAACTGCGCGATCTCCACGATCGGCCAAAGCGCGGCGAGTACGACGAGTAGCGCGAGCGCGCGGGTGACCGGGCCGCCGCGATAGCGGCTTTGTTCCCACCACCACAAGCCGAGCGCAAGCACGACGGCGCCTGCAAGCACCCAGCCAATCGCGTCGATGCCGCGCTGATTGCCGAGCACCCAGGCGAGCCATACCGCGGTGAGGTACATCGGGAACGCGAGCACCTGTTTGAGCGTTTCCATCCACGCGCCGGGTTTGGGCAGGCGCGCCGCGAGCGCGGGCACGAAACCGATGAGCAGGAAGGGCAGCGCAAGGCCGATGCCGAGTGCGAGGAATACCAGCAGCGCGACCACGGATGAAGCTGAGAACGCGAAAGCGAGTGCCGAGCCCATGAACGGGGCCGTGCACGGACTTGCGACGATGACCGCAAGCACGCCGGTGAAGAAGTCTCCGGCCCTGCCGCTGCGGCTGCTCAAGCCCTGGCCGACGCCGGCAAGGCCCGCACCCATGTTGAACACGCCCGACAAGCTCAATCCGATCGCGAACAGGATATAGACGAGTACCGCGACGAACACCGGCTGCTGCAACTGGAAGCCCCAGCCGAGTGCCTGTCCGGCCGCGCGCAGGCCGATCACGGCAAGACCGATCGTCGCAAATGCGGCGAGCACGCCCGCGGTGTAGGCGAGTGCATGCTTGCGCGCCTTCTCGTGGCTTTCGCCGCTTTGTGCGAGGCCGAGCACCTTGAGCGAAAGAATCGGCAGCACGCACGGCATCAGGTTGAGAATCAAGCCACCAAGCAAGGCCAGTACCAGCGCCCCCAGGATGCCGGCACCGCTCGGCGCAGGTGGCGTGCTGCGCAGCGCGTTGTTATCCGCAGGCGATGGCGTGCTTGCGGCGTCGCGATCCGCCGTCGGCGGGGCAGGCTCGATGAAGGACGCCTTCGCGGTCGCCAGCTCCGTCGCCGTCGCCGCCGGCATGCCGATGCTGATGTCGCGCTGCATGACCGGATAGCAGATGCCGTTTTCGAGGCAGCCCTGGTATTCGGCATGCAGCTTGATCGTCTGCGGCATGCCATTCGCACGCGCGAGTGGAATCGGCAACTCGACCTGGTCGAAGTAAACACTGACCGTGCCGAAATGTTCGTCGGTATGCGGCACGCCTTGCGGCCACTTCGGCGCTCCGAGCCTGACGCCGTTGCTGTCGCTGAGCGCGAAAGAACTCTTGTCGCGATACAGGTAGTAGCCCTTGGGCATCGTCCAGCGCGCAAGAATTGCGGTCGGGCTCTGCGCAATTGCCTCGAACACGAACGCCTGCTCGGCGGGCAGCGGCGCGTTGTCCTGGGCGCCCGGCGCGTTGTTGCCGCCGAGATTGATCAACGGCGCCGCTGTCGGCATGCCGACGGGAGCCGACGCGTCGGAAGCTTTCAAGGGAGCAGTTTCAGCCGCCGTGCGCTTCTGACTTTCCATCGTCACCAGCGCGGCATCGCCGACGCCGAGCATCAGCGTGGTCGGGCTTGGCGGGTAGCAGATCTTCGGATCGGTTTCGTGGCAGCCCTGCACGGTGAGCGTGAAGGCAACGGTCTTGGCGCTTGCATCGGCGAGCGTGTACGGCAGCACTGCGTCGATCGTGTGGTGATACACCTCGACGTCGCCGAGGAATTCGTCGTGCTCCTTCTCGCCTGCAGGCAGATCGAGTGTGCCGATGGTCAACCCTTCCTGCGCCGCCTTGGCCTTGATGCGTGCGCGGTACAGGTAGTAATCGTTGGCGATGGTCCAATGCAGCGCGATCTTGCCGGGCTCGTTGATGCGTGCGCTCAGCTTGAACGCTTCCTCGACCGGCAGCAGCGTCGGCTCCGCTGCGGCGGCGGGGTTGTCAGCGCTGCTATTGTCAGCGCCGCGATTATCAGTACTTGGATCGTCCGTCGTTTGCGCCTGCGCGGCACCGGCAAGAAGGGACAAGGCGATGAGGCCGGCAAACAACGTGCGCATGAGGCGAAACTCCGGATAGATCGGGGCGATGCGATAAGGACCGCGTTTGGACCGCATCGCTTGCACGACGTTCATTGTGTCTCGGACTCCACCCAATCCAGATACGGGCCGAAACCGTCGACGACATCGAGTGCAATCAGCTCGGGCAGATCATAGGGATGCAGATCCGGCAGACGCGATTTCAGCGCGTCGAAGCGGGCGCGCGTGGTCTTGATCAACAGTAATACTTCGGTGTCCGTGCGCAGCGCGCCTTGCCAGCGATACGTCGAGCTGATGCCCGGGATCGCCTGCACGCAGGCCGCAAGACGTTCCTCGACCAGCTGGCGCGCGATGCGCGCCGCTGTTTCGGCGTCGGGACAGCTGCAATGGGCAACGAGGACGGACATGGTGGGCGACGCGCGGAGCGAGCCCGCAATCATCGCACAGCGGCGCCGACGCGGCAGACGCCGGCGTGCCGGCGCCGCCGCGTCCGTGCGGTCGTTTACGGCGTTCCCTCGAAACCGTTCGCGAAGATCACGTCGTCGCTGATGAGTTCGCAGGTCGGTGGATTGACCGACTCGAACAGCGCGCGTGTGGCCCACTCGGGGTGATCGACGAAGGGATTGCGATTGCCCTGGAAGCTGTAGATCACTTCATCGCGCGCACGTTCGGCATCATCCGGCGGGTCGTCCTGACTCCACGCCAGAAGATCGGTCAACAGACCCATGTACGCCGGCTGCGTATAGTCGTTCCGGCCGACGATGAGTGCGCGAGTGTCGGTGAGTTCGAGTTCTGGCTCGATCTGGCCACTGGCCGGATCGACACCGCCTTCATAGCGGATCGCCATGTACATCACCGCGCGCGCGACGTCGCCCTTGCGATGGTTCCAGGTCTGGAACGTGCTGCTGTTGGTCCAGTTCGAGTTGCCCGGATACGCGCCGCTGCCGCCGCCGAAGCCGCCGTTCGCTTCGGTCGTGCGTTCGCCGCAGTTGAGTGCGCAATCGGCATACGGGCTGTTGCTGCGATCTGCGTTCCACTGCGTGTCGGACAGGTACAGCATGTGGGTGTCGGTATACGGCGCGTTCGGCGTGCCCAGATTGCCGGCGTCGGTCGGGAAGCCGAGCGAGTTGGGCCAGGTGTGTTCGCGATTGTAGGTGTTGCCGCCGCCACTGCCGCCGGCGCGATCGATGATCGCGCTGTAGAAATGGTTGCGATAGACATCGAGGATTTGCGCTGCATTCGCTGGATTGGCCTGCGCCAATTCAAGAATGGTCCAGGTGTTCGTGCCCGAACCGCTGTATGGATACGCGGTGTGACCGCGGATCGTCAGATGCAGCGAGCAGCGCAACTGATCGGGACTACTGGTGTTGACGTGCGAGTAGTAGTCGCCGACGCCCCCACTACCGTTGTTGATCGAGAAATGGCTGACGGCGTCGGCGGCGAGCGGAACATCGAATCCGTTGCGGACCTCGCTTGCGCTGATCGTGAACGTGCAGTTCGCCCCCGCGGGCAACACGGTTGTCGGCGTCAGCGTGCGTAGCGCGCCGGTGCCGGTCTCGGTCAGCGCGATCGGTGCAGGACCGCAGGCGAGCGCGAACGCATTCGCCGTGGTCGTCACCGCTTCGCTGAAGCTCACGCGCACATCGCTGGCCACAGGCACGTGGCTGGCGCCATCGGCGGGTGCAATCGAGACGACCGTCGGCGGCGTGGCTGTTGGATCCAGCGTCTGGAAGGTAACGATCGTGTCGGCAGCCGGGTGATCCGGTGTGCCATCGATATCGACGATGCCGCTGGCGAGGATCGTCCAGTTGCAGCTTTCGTTCGGCGCGAAGGCGGGCGAGGGCGTCAGCGTATAGCTCGTGGGCCCGCCGCTGACTGTGGCGGTATGGCTGCCCGACGTTGCGCAAGTCAGGGTGAACCACGGATCGCTGGCGGTGACGGCTTCGCTGAACGTGACGACGAGCGTTGCGTCTAGCGCGACATCGATAGTGTTGTTGGCAGGCGTCGTACTGACAACGCTAGGCGGAATATCGACCGGCGGATCGCCGGCAACTGCGAAGCTGATGTCGTCGATCGCGAGACCGTCGTCGGCACTGGTCGCGTCCATGTCGACCCAGCGCAACCACACGCCTGCACTCGGCGCGAGATTGAGTCCGGTGATCGAAGCTGCAATCGCGCTGCGATTTACTGCCGCGTTGCCGTCGAGCGCACCGAGCGTGCCGCTGCTCACCGGCGAGGTGAAATCAAGCGCGGCAATGCTGACCCAAGTGGCCGCGCTGTCGCTGAGTGACGTGGCATTGAGACTGTATTGGGCGGCGATGCGGTCGCTGCGACCCGCCGTGCCAAGGCGCCATTGTTCGCCGGTGAAACTCACCGCGATTTCGCTTAACGCGAGCGTCGTGTCGTTGCGCAGCTGTGCGCCGATCATGGATGCCAGGGAGCCGGACCGCAACATGCCGAGCGCGCGTTCGCTGCTCGTGCCATAGCTGTAGGTGTCGCCAGCGCCAGCGGCGCCATTGCTCGCGGTGTAGGTCGTGTTGGCGTTGCTGCCGCTTTCGATGAGATGCCAGCCGTCAGGCAGGACTGCGCTGCTGCCACTCGCGGCCAAGGTGTTGAAATCCTGTACGGCCGGCGTGCCGCCGACCAAGGAGACGACCTGCGCTAGCGCAGACGGCATCGCGAACGCATAAAGAAGGCACAGCGCTGCGCCGTGGGCGCCTCGTTTGAACAGCATGGAATATGTCCCCTGATACCTGTCCGGAACTTGTGTCGCAGACCTGATCCCGGACTATAACCGAGGCCCATGGCCGCTTCGTGCAAGCAACCGCGCCATGCGCACTTGAATGCCCGGGCTGGGGCACCATCTGTTGTGCAAGCCGAAGCGGACCTTCCATTGGACCGGCCGCGCCGCTAAACTTGGCACTCAGCAACATCAAGTGCTAACAACTTTCCGTAATCCCTTCCACATCAACCAGTTGATGGAGATCCACATGAAGCTTCGCCCATTGCACGACCGCGTCATCATCAAGCGTCTGGAGGCCGAGACGAAGTCGGCCGGCGGTATCGTCATCCCCGACGCCGCTGCAGAAAAGCCGATCAAGGGCGAAGTCATCGCCG
>JBDSFA010000344.1:0-4788 GCA_039919785.1 Dokdonella sp.
TTGGTATCGAGCAAGGTCTTGACGCCATCGTCGGAGTGACGAGCGCAGCCGTCGAACGCATGTTGCGTAAACTCGGATTCACAGTCGAGCGCCTCGGCCGGCCGCAGCGGATCGGCAACGTCATGAGTGTCGCGTTTCGACTGCCTCTGGACGAGTCCACCCAGCAGGCCGTTTGCGGCGCCTTGATGAGTGCGCCGCCGATGGAACAAGCCGCGTAATGCGGCTCGTGTTGACTCAACATGCGAATCGGATGAGTCGGTGGCGTCTCAAACTCGACGGGCGCCATGTTGCCGATTCTGAAATAGGCCGTTGCGAAGGGAGCGTAGTGATCGAGTGGGGAAAGCATCGTCGTTGCAGAAGTCGGACGCGGCGTTGCCGCGATCGAAACGGCGCATGTCGCAACGGCGACGAGGTCGTGCGCTACGCGATGCTCAAGCGGCTGGCGAGCTGATTGCGAGCCGAAATCCACCCTGCTTTCTGAATCGGCGCTTTCATACGTGCACCGCTGCAAGACAGAAAAGGCTCTCCAAACGCCTCCGTTGTGCAGCGCGTTACGTGCGTCCGCAGCGTGAAATGGCAAATAGTGCTGAAAAGCCGGTTTTTTCGCTTCAAAACCGCAGCCATCGCGCGTCAAACCGGATACGCTAGGCGTGTGCGGCGCAGATGACTGCGTTGCGCAAGACGATAGCCACTACCCCAACTCCAGGAGCCAATTGTTCATGGCCATGAAGAAATCTGCTGCAAAGAGCGCCCCCAAGAAACCGGCCGCTGCCGCCCCGGCCAAGATGAAGCCTTTGACTGAGGCTCTGTCGAAGTCCTCACTCGTGAGCCACTTGTCGTCGCACAGCGGCGCCGAGCCGAAGACGGTGCGTGCCATCCTCGAAGCACTCGAACAGACAATCGCGAATTCGGTGCACAAGAAAGGCATCGGCCAGTTCACCCTGCCCGGTCTGCTGAAGATCACGTCGATCGCAGTCGCCGCCAAGCCGAAGCGCAAGGGCGTCGATCCGTTCACCAAGGAAGAGCGCTGGTTCGCCGCAAAGCCAGCCTCGGTCAAGGTGAAGGTCCGCCCGCTGAAGAAGCTCAAGGACGCGGCAGCCTGATAGGCATCTTGCGCCGCCGGCCGATGGTCGGTGGCGCATTCGCGTTTGTGGCGCAACGCACGCAAGCATGCATTGAAGAGGCGCCAACGCATGGTGCCCGGAGCCGGACTTGAACCGGCATACCCCGAAGGATGAGAGATTTTAAGTCTCTTGCGTCTACCGATTTCGCCATCCGGGCGTCGCGTTGATGCGTGAACTCACGCCAGCGATCCGAGAGTAGCGATTCGGTCGCAGCAGGACCAATGCGCTGCAACGGATCGATGATCCGTGATGGGTGGAGGCCTGGGTCGGAATCGAACCGGCGTACGCGGCTTTGCAGGCCGCTACATGACCACTCTGCCACCAGGCCGGTGACTGTTTGCATTGCTGCGCCAACTCCCTGGCACGTTTGCGATCCGCCTTCCTGACGAACCTTCAACGATCTGCAGAAAAAACAAAACCCCGGCGGACCGAGGCTTCGTCTGCAATCTTGAGCGGGAAACGAGACTCGAACTCGCGACCCCGACCTTGGCAAGGTCGTGCTCTACCAACTGAGCTATTCCCGCGTGGGAGGCGCATATTACGGTTTGGCGCGCAGGTGTCAACCCCGGCCACTCGATATCACATCGGAAGTGAGGTCATGTTTCGACCCGCACCGATCGTCGCGATCGAGCACACACGCCAAAAACACGCGCGTGCTCAACGCTGTTGACGCAGAACCGGCCACGCTGCTCGCACATATTGCAGGCCCGACCAGATCGTCAGAACCGCAGCGATCACGAGCAGAGTCTCACCGACATAGAACGGACGCAGACTCTCCAGGTCGTGCTGATAGAGCAGCACAGCGATCGCGATGATCTGCATGACCGTCTTGACCTTGCCGATCGTGGCAACGCGCACGGTGGCGCGCTGACCGATTTCGGCCATCCACTCGCGCAGCGCCGAAATGCTGATCTCGCGGCCAACGATGATCGCACTCGTGACCGCAAGCAACGGCGTCGGATTTTCCTGCACCAGCAGGAACAGCGTGACCGCGACCATGAGTTTGTCCGCCACCGGGTCGAGGAATGCTCCGAATGCCGAGCCCATGTTCCAGCGTCGTGCCACCCAGCCATCGAGCCAGTCCGTGATCGCGGCCGCGATGAAGATGGCCGCGGCAGCGACGTTCGCGCCGCGAAATCCCGCATAGAACACGATCACCATCACCGGCAATAGCAGGATGCGGAACAGGGTCAGCGCGGTCGGTATGGTAATCGGCATCGGTATCCTTGCGGTTTCATCCGTGCAACGTAGCGTAAATGCGTTCGGCAAGCTCCTTACTGATGCCTTTGACCCGCATGAGTTCCTCTATGCCGGCCTTGGATAGCCCGCCGAGGCCACCGAAGTGTCTTAGCAGCGCGGAACGTCGGCGCGCACCGACACCAGCTATCTCTTCGAGGCTGCTCGACTCGCGCGCCTTTTCGCGTCGACCGCGATGCCCGGTTATCGCGAATCGATGCGCCTCGTCCCGCACCGCCTGGATCAGATGCGAGGCGAGTGACTCCGGCCCTGGCCAAAGGGTGCGGCCGGAACGCCCCAGGATCAAGGTTTCGTCGCCGGCGCGGCGCGCTTCACCCTTGGCGACGCCAACGATCGGCACACCTTCGACGCCAAGTTCGTTGAGCACGTCGATCGCCTGTTGCACTTGGCCCTTGCCGCCGTCGATCAACAGGAGGTCCGGCAGTCTGCCCTCGCCTTGCTGGATGCGCTTGTAGCGCCGCTCCAGCGCCTGGCGCATGGCGGCGTAGTCATCGCCGCCGGTAATGCCTGCGATATTGAAGCGCCGGTACTGCGACTTCTCCGGGCCTTCCGGGCCGAACACGACGCAAGATGCCACGGTGGCCTCGCCCATCGTGTGGCTGATGTCGAAGCACTCGATGCGTTGTGGCGTCTCGTCTAGTTCAAGCAGGTCGCGCAACGCCTCGAAACGTGCCAGCAAGGTCTGGCGACTGGCCAGACGCGAGGTCAACGCCGCTTCCGCATTGCGTCGGGTCAGGTCGAGGAAACGCGCGCGGTCGCCGCGCACGCTGGCCTTGATCTCGACCGAGTGTCCGGCATGCGTGCAAAGCGCTTCCGCCAGCGGCGCTGCGTCTTCCGGGGCATGACTCACGATCAACTCCGCTGGGACCGGTCGCTCCAGGTAGTACTGCGCGATGAATGACGCCAGGATCGTCCCCTCGTCAGCTTCGACGGCCAAGCGTGGAAAGAAGTCACGCGAACCCAAGCTGACGCCGTTGCGGAAGAACAGCACGCTGATGCAGGCGATGCCTGCGCGGATCGCGCAAGCGACCACGTCCATGTCCGCGCTCGCACCCTGCACGTAGTGACTCGCCTGCACGCGTTTGACCGCGGCAATCTGATCGCGGATACGCGCGGCCTTCTCGAACGCGAGAGTGGCGCTGGCACGCTCCATCGACGCGACCAACTCGTCCATCATTGCGCCACCGCGGCCATCGAGGAACATCTCGGCGTGATGCACGTCTTCGGCGTAGTCGGCAATCGACACAAGATCCACGCACGGCGCCGTACATCGACTTATCTGGTATTGCAGACATGGGCGCGAGCGATTTTTGAAGTAGCTGTCCTCGCAATTGCGGATGCGGAACAGCTTCTGGATCAGGTCGAGGCTCTCGCGCACGGCGCCTGCGCTTGGAAAGGGACCGAAATAGCGCCCACCGCCAGCGCGTGCTCCTCGATGGAACGCGAGTCGCGGGAAGTCGCCCTTGGTCAGGTGGATGTAGGGATAGCTTTTGTCGTCGCGCAGCAGGATGTTGTAGCGCGGCTTCAGCGACTTGATCAGCTGCGCTTCGAGCAGCAGTGCTTCCGCCTCGGTGCGAGTGACCGTGGTTTCGATCTGCGCGATCTGCGCGATCATCGCGGCGATGCGCGGTTCCAGCCGCGGCTTGAGGAAATAGCTGCCGACGCGCTTCTTGAGGTTGCCCGCCTTGCCGACGTAAAGCAGATCGCCGTTGGCGCCCAGCATGCGATAGACACCGGGCGCACCGGTCAGAGTGCTGACGAAGACCTTGCCTTCGAACGGTAGTGGGGTGTCGCGGGATTCAGGCATGCGCAAATAATACGGGAGCTGGAACCCAGTGAGCGCGCAGACCGCCTACCATTCGGCGACCGGTATGCGCTGAGTGTCACCCGTTGAAACATCCACGCAGACGATTTCGTGCTGGTTCGTGTTCGCAATCCAGAGCCTGTCGCCGAGCAACGACATGCCTTGCGGTTCTCTCAGTCGGTAAGTCATCGGAATTGGCTGCGTGTTGCCGCTTTCACGATCAATGCGCTTGATCGAGTGATTGTAGCTATCGGCGACATGGATCACACCGCGCCCATCCGTTGCCACGGCGAGCGGATTCTGCATTCGTACGTCGCTGCGCGCACCGTTCACGTCGCCGAAGTCGTACAGTCCCTTGCCGACGATGGTTTCGACGCGACCTTCAGCGCTGATCAACCTTACGGCTGATGCCGCTGCATCGGCCACGATCAGATGACGCTTGCTCGCAGCAAGCCCGCTCGGCTGCGCGAACGATGCATCCGCCCCCGCGCCGTCGACCAGGCCAAGCTCCCCGTTGCCGGCAAACACCGAGACCGTCGCGAGAACGAGGTCGAATCGCCAGATCTGGTTCTGCCCCGCGACGGCGACAAACAAGCCGTCAGC
>JBDSFA010000154.1:0-8142 GCA_039919785.1 Dokdonella sp.
CCGCTGGACGGGATCGCCTTCCATCCGTACTACACGGTGAAGGACCTGTTCGGCACCGGCTTCTTCCTGTTGATCGCTGCGTTCATCATCTTTTACGCGCCGACCCTCGGCGGCTGGTTCCTCGAACACGACAACTTCATCCCGGCGAACAACCTCGCCACGCCGTCGCATATCAAGCCGTCGTGGTACTTCACGCCGTTCTACGCGATCGTGCGCATGATTCCGTTCAAGCTGCCGGGCGTGATAGCGATGTTCGGATCGATCGTGCTGCTGTTCTTCGTGCCGTGGCTGGATCGTGGCAAGGTGAAGTCGATTCGCTATCGTGGCCTCGGCTACAAGATTGCGCTCGGCTTGTTCGCGGTTTCGTTCGTGATGCTCGCCACGGTCGGTGCCGGCGTCACCTCGGAAGTGATTCCGGAGTGGTTCGGCGCGAGCGTCGACGTCACCACGCTCGAAAACCTGTTCGGGCGTTTCTGGATGGCCGTCTACTTCGGGTTCTTCCTGTTCCTGTGGGTCTACACGTACTTTGGTTTCGAAAAGACCAAGCCCGTGCCGGACCGGGTGACCATGCATGACTAAGTCTACGAAGCCCCAAACGGTGAAGATCGCCATGCTGTTGAAACTCACTGCCCTGCTGGTCGCTGGTCTGATGTCGATCAGCGTTGCCGCCGCGTCGGAAGGCGGTGGACTCGAGCCCGCAAACATCCGCCTCGACGATGTCGCCGCGATGCAGCGCGGTGCGCGCCTGTTCTTCAACTATTGCTCGGGCTGCCATTCGCTGCAGTACATGCGCTACTCGCGCATCGCCGAGGATCTGCAGCTCGATCCGAAGGATGTCGAAAAGAACTTCATCTTCACTGGCGAGAAGATCGGCGACCACGCGATCAGCCACATGCCGCCCGAGCAGGCGACGGCCTGGTTCGGCAAGGCGCCGCCAGATCTCTCGCTGGAAGCGCGCGCCAAGGGTTCTGACTGGATCTACAACTACCTGAAGTCGTTCTACCTCGATCCGTCGCGCCCGCTCGGCTGGAACAACACGGTGTTTCCGAACGTGTCGATGCCCAACCCGTTGTGGGAGCTGCAGGGTATCCAGGTTGCGCACATGAAGCCCGCCGAAGCGGGTCACGATGCGGAACTCGAAAACCTCGAGATCAAGAATCCGGGTAGCCAGAATGAGGCGCAGTTCGACCGCACCGCCCGCGATCTCACGGCGTTCCTGCAATACGCGGGCGAGCCGGCTGCGTTGAAGCGTGAGGCCATGGGCGTCTGGGTATTGCTCTATCTTGCCTTGTTCACCTTCATCGCCTACCTGCTAAAGCTTGAGTTCTGGAAGGACGTGCACTGAGTTATGCCGGCTGGCGGCCTTTGGTGCCGCCAGCTGCCGCTTTCCCCATTGAGTCGCTTTCGCCGGGAATCACCGTCCGGGCACCAATCCAGACCCTTTCATCGATGCGCAGTGCGCTGCCTAGGCGCGCGATGGCCTCGCGTAGTACATTGCGGTGTCAGGGGCTTGCCCCGACCGGGATGGAGGGGGAATCCAGAATGGCCTTGAACCAGCGTTCGCGTACCGTCTTGACCTTGTATTCGGCACGCGATTGCGTGCATTGCCATCGCGTCCGCATGGCGCTGGCCGCCAAGGGCGTGACCTACGATCATGTCCTGGTCGACCTCGACAACCCGCCCGAGGACCTGCTCGACCTCAACCCCTACAATTCGGTGCCGACCCTGGTCGACCGCGACCTGGTGTTGTACGACACCTCGGTGATCTGCGAGTACCTCGACGAGCGCTACCCGCATCCGCCCTTGATGCCGGTTGATCCGCTGTCGCGAGCGCGTCTGCGGCTAGCCATCGTGCGGGTGGAAAACGACTGGCTGACCCTGGTAGACGAGATTGAAGCGGGTGGGAAAGCCGCCGATGTCGCGCGCAAGGCGCTGCGCGACGACCTCACCAAGAATGCATCCGCGTTCAAGGCATCCAAATTTTTCCTGAGCCCGGAAATCAGTCTTGCCGATTGCGCGCTCGCCCCGTTGGTGTGGCGCCTCGGATCGCTCGGTGTGCAACTGCCGCGTGAGGCGCAGGCGATCGTCGACTATGGCGAGCGCATCTTCCGCAGCCAGGGTTTTGCGCGCAGCCTCACGGCCGAGGAAAAAGGGCTGCACCCGTTATGACCGAAGCTCCCGAGTGGGGCTTCGACCTCCTGAAGTCGCTGCGGAAATCCTGTGCCCTCTAGTGCGATGACGTCCAACCGCCCGTATCTGTTGCGGGCTCTTTACGAATGGATCAGTGACAACGATCTGACTCCCCACTTGCTGGTCGATGCGACAGCGGACGGCGTGCGCGTGCCGCCAGGTGCTGCAAAGGATGGTCGTGTCGTCCTCAACATCGCGTCGCGCGCGGTGACGCAGTTCGAGATCAGCAACGATTGCGTGCGCTTCCTCGCCCGTTTCGGTGGTGTCAGCCAGCCGATCTATGTGCCAATGGCGGCGGTGCTCGCAGTCTACGCACAGGAAAACGGGCAGGGCATGATGTTTTCGGCGGACAGTGCGCCAACCGATCCACCACCACCAACGGCGCCGCAACCGGATGAAACGCCGAAGCGACCGCACCTTCGTGTGATCAAGTGACTTCAGCATGAACCCGTCCCGCGCAGACCATGTATGCCGATGACACGGGATCCAGCGATCAATCAGACGCACGCGTCCCGCACAAGATAGCTGAGCCGGTGATCGTGGAGACGTTTGGAATCTTCCGCGCGCTTGAGGCTTGGGTCCTATTGCACCAGACGCAAATGATTCGGCCGGCTCAACGCTGCTGGCGCCTCCTCCTGGGCAGGCAGCGGCAAGCTCCATGCTTCCAGGTGATGTCCGCTGAGGTCGAGGTGGCCGCGATGACGGTCGCTGCCGTTCAGGCTGACTTCAAACCCATAGCGGCGCAGGAAGGTTGGCATTCCGTTGCGCAGGCCGACCCGCACACGCTTGAGCGAAACGGTCTGGTCCAGCCATTGCACGCCGGCTTCGCGGCACAGTTCACGCCCGGCATGGATGGCGCGTTCGCGTGCGTTGAGCGCATCCATCCACATCCAGATGAGAACGCTGATGGCGAGCAGGGAAATCCAGGTGGTGGTCATCGCTACAGTGTGGGGACGTCCGCTGCGGCAGGCAAGCGGGTCAGGCGTCCCGGATGAAGATTATTGTATTCAGGTGGCGACAAGGCGGGCGCGGACGTGATCAAGCGCCGGTCCAGCGTGCGCAGTTGCGTCATGCACCGGTATACAATCTGACACCGTTACAATCGTGCCAGGCCGGCGCGGTCGGCGCATCTTGGGGGTTCAATGAAACTGGTCTTTCCTGGCGGCGAACACGCACCGGTCGAATTGGCGGACGGCACGACAGCCGTCGGCAGCAACGCAGATTGCGGGATCGTGCTGGCGGCGCCCGGCATCGCGCCACGCCATTGCGAAATCACGATGGCCGCGGGTGCTGTGCTGGTACGCGCGCTGGACGCCGCACCCACGGTACTCAATGGACGCCAGATCGTCGGTGACACCGCCATCAATGACGGCGATCTGCTCGTGTTCGGTCGGGTCGGTTGCTCGGTGAGCGCGAGCGAGCGCAAGCCTGTGCAGGCTCCACCGATGGCACACATGGCGGCGGATGACGACGGTCGCACCCGCGTGCGCGCTGCTCTGCCGCGTTTCCTGCTGCGCGGTGTTTCCGGCGCCACCTTCGGCAAGACCTTCGCCGTGATCGACAACGCGGTGATCGGGCGCCAGCCCGATTGCGACATCCCGGTGCCAGCCGAGGAAATCTCGCGCCACCATGCCCGTCTCAAGGTGACCTCGGACGGCGTGCATGTCGAGGACCTGGGATCCGCGAACGGCACCTATATCAACGGCAAGCGGGTCGAGAAAGGCGTGCTGAAACCAGGTGAGGAATTGCGCCTGGATACGGTGCGCTTCCTGCTCGTCACGCCCGGCATGGACGCGAAACAGCAATCGGCCGGCGCGCGCGTCGAGCCGGCAGCCGTGCCTGCGCCAGCGGCGACTGGCAGTTCATCGGCACTGTGGGTCATCATCGGCGTGGTGGCGCTGGCCCTGGCTGCATTCGCGGTGCTGCACGGTCTTGGCAAGATTTGAGCGCTCGCTGCTTCTGGAGCACTGAACAAGCCTATTGACGTCGTGCCTGCAAATGCGGGCATCCCTTGAAATAGGCAACACGGACGGCCGCCGCCACCACTGAATAGCACTTGTCGCTTGGCCAGCCTTCGGCTGTCGCCAACGCGCGCCGCGTGTATGACGACGGGTTCAGAGGCTGCGCATGCGCGGCTTCACCTGATCAGGCGTCAACGAGCTCGATACGCATCGACAGGTCGACCGCACGGACATGCTTGGTGAGCGCCCCGATGGAAATGTAGTCGACGCCGGTTTCGGCAATCGCGCGCACGCGGTCGAGTGCGACCGAGCCCGACACTTCCAGAGGTACTCGACCACCGACTTCGGCCACCGCCTTTGCCAGCTCGTGCAATTCGAATTCGTCCAGCATGATGCGGTCGGCGCCGGCATCAAGCGCTTCACGCAGTTCGGCGAAATTTTCGACTTCGGTCTCGACCAGCAAATCCGGATGCAGCGCGCGCGCGCGCTGGATCGCGGCGGCGATGGAGCCCGCCGATACGACGTGGTTTTCCTTGATCAGGATCGCGTCGTAGAGACCGATGCGGTGGTTGCTGCCACCGCCCACACGCACGGCATATTTTTGCGCGAGGCGCAGGCCGGGCAGGGTCTTGCGCGTATCAAGGATCGTCGCGCGCGTACCGCGTGCAGCATCGACATACGTCGAGGTCACAGTTGCCGTGCCAGAGAGTGCCTGCAGGAAGTTCAGCGCAGAACGCTCGGCCGTGACGAGGCTGCGCGCCATGCCTTCGATATGGCATAGCAAGGCCCCTGCCGCGACACGCTCTCCATCGGCGGCTTGCCACTCGATTCGGGTGGCCGGATCGATCTGGTGGAAACACTCATCAAACCACGCGCGCCCGCAGAGCACAGCTGATTCGCGCGTGATCACGCGCGCACGCGCGCGCGCAGCTGAAGGCAACAGGTCCGCCGTGACATCGCCGGACCCGACGTCTTCTTCCAGGGCGCGACAGACGTCGCGCGCGATCAATTCGTGTGACGGCAAAACCACGGCAGGCGTTGTCACGTGCGACGTACTCGCTACAGCTTCCGGGACGCGCAGGATAGCAAGGTCCGCGTATGCGGCGAACTCAGGTAGCGGCCGGAGCTGCTGGCGGTGTTGTCCCGGGCGACGTTGCTGTTGCCAGTTGGCTGCCGTTGGCTGCTTCTTCGCTGGCGTGGCGCAGGCGCGCCACAATCGCGTCGAGTGCCCGGTCGAACAGCGGCACTTCCTCCAGTACGATCGCAGTACCGCGCCGCATTTCGACCGCAAGGCCAGCCACGGTCTTGTCGCAGACCTTGAGGCCGCGTCGATTGACGAATAGGTACTTTGCGCTGATCGGGCTGATCCACGACAGTTTCGCGCGCTCGCGATTGTCGCTCTCATCAACGAATTCGATCCACGTACCAACCTTGAGTTCACGCACAGCACGCACGTGCTCATCGCCCTCGGCCGGAAGCTCGGTTGGTACATCGGCTTCGGACTTGGCAGAGCTCAGCACGACTTCTTCGACCGGACTCTGGGTAACCACGGGGGCGCTTTCCGTTGCGCTGGCGGGTGCGACTGAGCCGTCCGCTGACGTAGTTGCCGGGGCAGCTGGAGCCACGTTTTCCGCAATCACTTCCTGCGCAGTCTTGGTTTCGATCTTCTGGCCGTCGAGCAAGCGGCGATAGAATTGCGACAGCTCTTGCATCAGCTGCTTCACATCGCTTTCGTGGTACGCGACTGTCGTCAGGCCATGGCGCAGCGCTTTTTCCAGCTGTGGCAGCAATGCGCGCAAGCGCGTGGTATCGCTTTCATTGTTCTTTGGCTGCGCGCTCCAGACGAATTCGTCGGCAAAGCGCAAGGCATTGCGCCACTCATCCGAGCCGTCGCCCTGACGCAGCAGAGTCAGAACCAGGTAATTCGCCCACGGACGCGACAACACCGTGTGCACGATCGGCGGCAGATTGCGACCATCGATCCGCTTGAGAATTTCGCGTGCCGACGTGCGGCGAGCCTCCTGCAACTTCTCGCGACCGCGTGTCGCTTCGGCCGCGCGTTGTTCGGCCAGTTCGGCGCGCTTCTGGTGCTGGTCGACGAAATCGGTGAATGCGGTGAGTTCGCGGTCGAATACGCCGACGTCATCGTCGAAATCGCGCAGCACGGTTTCAACCGCTGTCTTGATGCGACCGAACACGCGCTGGTCGCGGTCAGAGTCCTCGGACCAGCTCTTGCCCGCTTCGGCGAGAACGTCGAGTAGGCGCCGTGCGGGATGCGACTTCTGCGCAAACAGATGCTTGTCGAGAATGGCTACCTTGAGGTACGGAATCTGCAGGCGACCAAACAGAGCCTGCATCTGCGCCGGCAGGTTGCGATCCTGCAGGATGTATTCGAACAGCATGCCGACGAGGTCGATCGTGTCCTCATCTGCATTGGAGACACGCCGCTCCTTGGCGTCATCGGAAAGCTTGCTGACCTGATCGAGCAACTCGCGCTTGATCTGCTGCACCGCTTGGGCAGCGTCGGAAACGCTGTCCGCCTTGGCCTGCATCGCGATTGACTGGCTTTGCAGGATCGTCAGCGCACTCAGCAGGTCGGTTGCGCTCAGACCCGGCAGCCCTAGTCCCGAGCCGCCACCGGCCTCGGTTCCCGTGCCTGCATAACTTTCGTTGGGGTGGCGATTGGCCAGCAACGAGCGCACGGTGTGATAGATCTCGGCCTGCAGGGCATTCGCTGCCGGATCGTAGTAGCCGGCCATGCCCTGACCGGTTTGCGGCATGCCGATCGCACCGCGCGGATCGACGCCACTCGCGGCAGGCATCGGTCGGTTGCCGCTCTGCGCCATATGGCGGACCTGCGGCAGTACGCCGGCGCGGATCAATTCGGTGTTGACCTCTTCGTATACCGGGTCGAGACCCGCCATCACGTAGCGATCGAACAGTTTGTAGATGATCAGCTTGACCTGGACGTTGACATCGAACTCATGGATCGCGATACGGAATGCGTTGCCGAGTACGGTGGGGCCGATGGGATTGTTCGCATCGTCGACCTTGGTGCCGCCGATCAGTACGGCCAGGCGCTGGTTGACCTGGTAAAGCGAGCGCTGAAGCCGGTTCTCGGCCTTCGCGACCATGCTGGTTACGGCGAGTGATTCCTCCAGTTCGACGTCGTCAACCAGGGACAGGCCGCCATTGCCCTGCGGCGAGACCTCGGACTTGATCGGTTTGAGCTTGCCGTCGGCGAATTCGCCAAACGCCTTGGTCGCGTGCTCCTGGAACAGTCGCTCGACCAGCTGGCGCTTCTTGCGCACTTCGCGCATGCCGTCGAAGAACTCGGTCTGGATCGCATTGCTGCCGGCACGTTCAGCCAGGTCGAACAAGGCATCATCGACATTCTCGAACAGCGTGCCGACGAGACCATTGATGCGCTTGAGCGAAATGCCGCGCACCAGCTTGAGCAGATCACCAAGGCGATCAGAGCCGCTGCCGATCGTCTGGCGCTGCTGCAAGTCGACAACGTTGGGGTCTTTGGCGGCGGTCATCGTTGATTCCGTAAGGCGCTTCGACGAACGGCTTCATGCCAAACCGGACGAGAACTCATGATAAGGCTGCGCGGGTCATAAAGTGTGATGAACGTCACGCTACGATCCGGGTTGCGCTCATGCACGTGGGAAATTTATCAGCTGTGCAGCTGCAATGGCTTCGTCTGCAAGCATTACCGGAATATCGTCATCCAGGCGATAGATGCTGCGCGCGTCACGTGTGATCAGGCCACCGACGATCGCGTTCCGAACGCGCGTGCCATTTGCGCTCACGACATCACCGGCGAGGATCGCGCTGTTGAGCGCGGTGAGCTCGGTTTCGGTCAGTAATCGCAGTGGCGATTTTGTGACCGGACAGCAGAGGATATCGAGCAGACGTTTGTCCATGGGATACGCTGGATTGGCCGGCTGGCGCACGGCGGAATACGCGTACAATAGCGATTTAAGTG
>JBDSFA010000432.1:0-19292 GCA_039919785.1 Dokdonella sp.
GAATACCAAAAAACGTAGAGAGGAGACTCTGAATGAAACGTAATGCCCTTAGTGCGCTCATCGCCCTGGCGCTCGTCGGCGGCAGCGCCGCAGTTCACGCCCAGGATTTTGGCAACTGGTACATCGCTCCGCGTATTGGCGCGAACATCCCCGACAGCAGCCGCGGGACGGACACGTCCGTCTGGGGCGGCATCGGCGTCGGCGTGTGGGTGAACCCGCACCTCGCCGTTGATTTCGAATACACCATGAACAACGCCGGCTTCAAGGACAGTTCGTTCCGCGCTGGCCACGAGTGGGAAAGCGTGGGCCTCGGCGTGAGCGGTCGCTGGTTCTTCGGTGACGAAGGCGCGCAGTGGCGTCCGTACATCATGGCTGGCGTTGGTGCGCTGCGTCATGCTGCCTACTCGGGTTACCTGCTCAATGCAGCGGGCTACAACGAGAATGGCTGGGATCCGATGGCCACGGTTGGCGGCGGCATCCAGTACAACATGTCCGACCGCGTTGCCCTGCGTGGCGAAATCGCCGCGCGTTACGACCACGACAACAACACCCAGGGCAATCTGTCCGATTCCCTCGGCTACAACGTTCCGCATCAAACCGGTTATGTCGACGGCATCGTCAGCGTTGGCCTGGTCTACAGCTTCGGTGGTCATGCCGCCGCACCGATGGCCACGCCGCCGGCAACGCCGCCTCCGGCTGCTGATTGCCACTCGATGGACGACGACCATGACGGCGTCAACAATTGTGACGACAAGTGCCCGGATACCGCATCCGGCGCGATCGTCGGTCCGGATGGCTGCCCGCAGGCGGTTGTCATCGATCTGCGTGGCGTGAACTTCAAGTTCGACCGTCCGAAGACCGGTGAGCACACCATCGAGCCGACCCTGCAGGTCCCGACCGCTGACTCGGTTGCGATCCTGGATCAGGCGATCGATGCATTGAACCGTTACCCGGCGATCAAGGTTGAACTCGACGGCCATACCGACTCGGTCGGTAAGGACGCGTACAACCAGAGTCTGTCCGAGCGTCGCGCGCAGATCGTCAGTGACTACCTGACGGCGCACGGCGTCGATGCCAGCCGCATCAGTGCGGTCAAGGGCTTCGGCGAAACGGCTCCGATCGACACGAACGCGACGAAGGAAGGCCGCGCTCGCAACCGTCGTACCGAAGTGAAAGTCCAGCAGTAATACTGCTCGATTCAAGCACCACGTGAATGAAAAAGCCCGGCGCGAGCCGGGCTTTTTCTTTGCGCCACATTCGACGTGACGTGAACGGGCCACGCTCAGGGTATCTGGCTGGCCGGAGCGATGACGCCGAACTCGGCTTCGATGCGCGCGTAGAACAGCGCCACGCCGCTGTCATGTGCGAGCGCGAGCAAGCTATCGACCTCCTCCCTGGAAACGAGGAATTCGACCAATACGGTGGTGCTGCCGGCGAGCTCGAAGAAGTGCTGTTCGCGCAGCTTCCCATGCCGACCGAAGCCAGCAATCGCACGGAATGCCGAGCCCCCGTGGATGCCGCGGCGCTTCGCCTGCTCCAGCAGCCACTCGTATAGCAGCATGCCGCCATGCGACTGGTTCTCCTGCACATAGAATCGCAGCGAACAGCCTTTCATCTTTGCCTCCAGGTCATGTGCGCAACAGCATGCGTATCAGCGCGATACCAAGCAGAGTCATGAGCAACGATCCCAATAGATGCGAGGTGATGATCGCAACGGTCCAGCCGTATTGCTGGCGCAGGAATAACGTGACCGTCTCCGCCGAGAACGTGGAAAAGGTCGTGAGCCCGCCAAGGAATCCGGTCATGATCGCGAGACGCCATGCGATCGGGAGTGTCTCGTAGTGCGCGAACGCGCCCATGGCCAGACCCATAATGAGGCCACCCAGAAGGTTGGCCGCGAGTGTGCCGAGCGGCAGGCTGGGCACGATCGGATTCAGCGCGATACCCAACAGCCAGCGCATCACCGCTCCGGCGAACGCCCCAAAGCCAACTGCAAGAAAAGAAACCAGATTCATGGCGTTCCCAGCTCGGTTGATTGAACCCGTGGAAGGAAGCGTGGCGGGTCGGCGATGACTCACGGACCATGCCAAGCTCCCGGCAGCGGGAACTTGCGGTCAGGCATCATCAGCCTCGCGGCGGTTCGAGGAGAATGCCATCTCCTTGAAACGCCAACATCATAGCGCAGCCCTCGTGGCTCCCCAAAATCCTCGCTGACGATCGCTGCTCCGATGGCAGGCCCATCGATGACAGCCTTCTGATGGGCTGCAGCTGCGAGCCGCGGTCGGTGTAGCATGCGCGGCTTGCCAACACGTTGCCAATGACTCCGAACCGCACACCTCGCCGTCGCCTTCTCGCGCCTTTGCTCGCGGCCCTCGCGATGTTCGGACCGTTTTCGATCGACACGATCTTCCCCGCTTTTCCGGCGATCGAAGCCGACCTGCATGCGACTCCGTTCGCGATGCAGCAGACGATCAGTGTCTACATGATCGCCTATGCCCTGATGTCCTTGCTGCACGGGCCGTTGTCCGATGCACTCGGCCGTCGTCGCGTGATCCTGGTCGGCGTCATCATGTTCGCACTCGCGTCGGTGGGCTGCGCATTGGCTGGGTCGATCGAGTCATTGCTTGCGTTCCGTGCCCTGCAGGGTATGTCGGCAGGTGCCGGGCTTATCGTTGGTCGCGCGATCATCCGCGACTGCTTCGATGGTATCGAGGCACAGCGATTGATGTCGACTGTGTCGATGATCTTCGGCATTGCGCCAGCCATCGCACCGATCGTCGGCGGCTGGGTTATTGGTTTCGCGCGCTGGCCGATGATCTTCTGGCTGCTTGCCGCGTTTTCAATTGTGTTGTGGGCGGCGTGTCTCGTGTTGTTGCCAGAAACGCATGCACACGAGCGACGCATGACCTTGTCGCTGCGCGAGTTGGGCAAGACCTATCGCATGATCTTCGGCGACCGCACGTTCTTTCCGCTCGCGCTCGCCGGATCGCTGAACTTCAACGCGCTGTGGGTCTATATAGCATCGGCTCCAGCCGTCGTGTTGAATCTTCTAAAACTCGATGCCCAGCATTTTGCGTGGCTGTTTGTGCCGGCGATCAGCGGCATGATGCTTGGGGCGTTCCTGTCGGGACGCGTTGCTGGCCGTCTGACCGCATCGGCTACCGTGCGCCTTGGCTACACCATCATGCTCGGTGCAGCGGCACTCAATGTCGTGATCGCGCTGATGTTGCCCGAGCCACGCCTGCCGTGGTCGGTGCTGCCGATCGGACTGCATGCAATCGGCATCGGCATCAATTTCCCAACCCTGACTCTGCTCCTGCTCGACCGTTTTCCCAATCATCGCGGCGGAGTGTCTTCGGTGCAGGCTTTTGTCAGCCTATTGATCAGTGCCGTCATGGCTGGCGTGATCTCGCCGCTGCTGTCAGGTCACATGACCACCCTCGCACTTGGCGCGCTGGTTTCGACCGTGCTCGGCTTCGTCGCATGGCGGATCTACTGCGCCATCATAAGGTTCGAAATGCAGAAGCGGGTCGAGGAAGCGCAGCCAGGTTAATCGGCAGCAATGGCGTCGGCGACGCGTTGGCGGGACATGGTCCGGATCGGGACAGTATGTTGCGAACCCGACGTGATGGCACGCCGGGTTCGCCTATCCTCCGCTACTGATTCTCGAAACCGTCAATGAAAATTGCATCCACGTTCAGGCGAAACGCGCCGCGACCATGTGTACAGGCGAGAACCGTGTGCGTGTCGCGATTCGCCTTGATATCGAAAATCGCGACGTTCGGGATGCCCTGGTTGTACGGGATCCATGTCGCGCCGCCATTCGTGGACAAGTACATGCCGATGTCGGTGCCGGCCCATACCTGATTCGGAAATATGGGATCGAATGCGATGGCATTGACCGGTATATCCGGTAGTCCAGTCGAAGCATCGACCCAGGTCGCTCCTGCGTTGTTCGATACACGCACATTGTGTGCAGGTGTCGCCCCCGTGAAGCCTGCACGTGCAGCGAACACGTTGTTCGCATTGCGCGGGTTGATCGCAATGCCCGAGACATATTGCGCAATCACGGGCGCATTGTCGGTCTCGGTGAAGCTGGTGCCGCCATTGGTAGAGAGCCAGACGCGTCCGTTGCTGGTGCCGACGAACAAGGTATTGGCAGGCTGACCCGGGAGCACGTTCGCTACGCTCTGGATCGCACTGATCGCGCCAGGTGTCGCCGAAGGTGGTACGGGTGGTGCGAAAGCGTTGCCGCCATTCACCGCGGTGTAGACGATGCTGCTCGCCGTCGCATTCACCGTCTTGTTGAAGAAGTCCGGTGCAACGTAGAGATGATCGGTTCCGAAGTACAGCGTGTCGTGCAGGCCGCGATCTAATGTCATTGGCGCATAGAACAGTACCCTGTCGGCCGGATTGATGCCGTTGTTCTGGCCGCTGTAGGTGCCCGCGAAGTACTGGTAGTCACTGGGACCCGATGCGGGGCCGTTCAACGCAACTGCGGCGCCGACAAGATAGTTCGATTGATTGAAGTAGGTGTGCGTGACCTGGTTCGGCGCGCCCTGATCGATCAACGCGAAGCCGCCGTCACCATCGTCGCTGTGAGTCCACGCGGTTTGGCCAAGGAAGCTGTTGGTGCCGTTGTCCTGGGTGCCACCGTAGGCCTGCGCCGGATCGGTCGGATGCAGGTCGCATTGTTCGAATTGGGTCAGCTGCAAGTTTGTGTTCGCACTGATCCAGTGATCGCCGTTGTCGTCCGAACGGAATACGCCACCGTCGTTGCCGATCCACAGATGAGTGGGCTGTCCCGGCCATGATGTGATTGCGTGGAAGTCCGCATGCAATGCGGAATTGCCATCGACGCCGACCATCTTGTCCGCAAGCGTCGAGCCGCTGTCGGTCGAACGCATGAACGAACTGGGCACTGCACCAGAATCGCCGCCGCCGCCGGTGAATACGGTGGTTGGAGACTCTGGCGGCGTGTAGATGGGCATGTCGTACCAGCATTGACCCTGGCAGAAACCATTCGCCGCCGGCTTGTTCGCCCAGGTGCTGCCGCCATCGGTCGACACGTACAGCTTGCCGCCGTAGCCGGTTCCCCCATCGGTGATCAGGCCGACGCCGAGATAGATCACGCTGGAGCCGCCACTGCTGGAAATCGACAGCCAAGTGCGTGCAATACCGCCCACGCCGTTGTTGCCGACGATGGCCGGGAGGCCGCTCGCCACACCGTCGACTGAGCTCCACGTTGCGCCATTGTCGAGCGACTTGAGCAGGCCGCCGCCGGTATTGCCCGGAATCAGCGACACGCCAGCCCACCAGGTCGCGGCGGTGATCGGATCCTGCACGATGCGCGAGATGCGCGCCTGCGCCGGAGCGGACGCTGAAATGGCCCATGTCAGGCCGCCGTCATTGGAGATGTAGATGCCGCGCACAGGAGCTGGCGCTCCCGCCACGCCGCCCACGCCGAACACGCCGCTCGATGAGCCGGCCAATATATGCTGCGGATTGGCCGAATCGACTGCGATCGTAGTCACGCTGCGGTTGATGAATTGCGCCTGCCCGTATGGGCCTTGCCAGGTGTGCCCCGAATCGGTCGACTTGTAGATGCCTATGCCAGCGTAGGAGTCGGCGCTGAAATTGCCTTCACCCGTGCCCAGAAAAAGCGTGCCTTGATTGAGCGGGTGCGCACCGGGCGCGACCGTGATGACGCCGACGGCAAGCGACCCGAGATAGTCGGTCAAGGGCGACCACGTCGTGCCATTGTCGAGCGTTCGCCAAACACCACCTTGCGCACCGCCCGCGTAGACCGCATTGTCGATCGGATCGATCGCAAGGCTGGATACGCGACCGGAAACTGGCGAGCGCGAAGCGTCAGTCGCCGAGGTCGGCGTTTGACCGAGCGTGATCGGTGCCGGGCCGATACTTTGCCAACTCTCGTTGTGACCGGAACTGCTTGGCGCAGCGCCATGAGCGGCAACCGCGGCCTGAAATTGTCGATATGCGCGCAGGCGCGCCGCAGCCGAATCGAAATTCACATCGTAGGGATTCGCGCGACGCAGGGCGAAATAGAGCTCGCGCTGGGCCGCGACGTCGCCCGCCTCAGCTTCGGTCTGGGGAGGGCGAGCCGCGAGCACCGAGCCACTCAGGCATACGGCCGTGGCTACTGCGGTGAATACCGAATATTTGCGTGCCCGAATGAACATGTGCGCTCCCGACAGGTAGTAGTCGAGAGCGCACTATATATCTAGATCCACATGGAATCAGCCTTAAGGCTTATGTCAAATAAGACTAAAGGCTGATCATTCGGGTGCGCCTGTCGTTGCGGCGGTGCTGCCACCCAGGATCGCACGCAACATCGCAAAAATTTCTTCCTTGCTGCCCGTCACCGAAATCTGGGCGTCGCGCTGGATATCTGTGCCGATATTCACCGAGTAGCCGATGCCCAGGTCATTGCCGTCCTCGTCGATACGCGCATAGGACTCGGCCTTGCCGATGTAGGCGACGCGGTTTGCGTCGAGGAAACGTCCGTCAGGAAGTTTTATCCAGCGTTGCATGTCGGGATCCATTCGAAGGGGGAGGGGCGGATCGGGTGCCACGATCGGCTGCCGGGTTTAACGCCAACCGCATTGCTTGCCCTTGTTTTGTTTCTGCAACCATCCATACAGCGGTGCGAAGTAGTCGATGATCGCGCTCGCATCCATGGTGTCCTTGCCGGTCAATTCCTTCAAGGTCTGCTGCCATGGCTGCTGTGCGCCTTCACCGAGCATTTTCCAGTATTTCGCGCCGGCCTGTTTGTTGCCGTAGATTGAGCATTGCGAAAGGGTTCCCTTGCTACCTGCTGCCGCGCACAGTGAGCGATAGAACTGGAATTGCAGGATATCGGCAAGGAAATAGCGCATGTAGGGCACGTTGGTCGGTACATGGTTCTTCGCGCCGGGATCGAAATCGGCCGGGGTCGCCTCGATCGGCGAGGACAGTCCCTGATACTTGCGGCGCAGCTTCCACCAGCCCTCGTTGTACTTGTCCGATGGGATTGAGCCATCGAACACACCCCAACGCCACTTGTCGATCAGCAGGCCGAACGGCAGGAACGCGACCTTCTCGAGGGCCAGTTTCATCTGCGCATTCAACAGTGCCTTGTCATCCCTGCCGGCCTTGCCGGCGAGTCCGATCTGCGCAAGGTAGGAGGGCGTGATGTTGAGGCGGATCGTGTCGCCGATTGCCTCGTGGAAGCCGTCATTCGCGCCGCTCTGGAAGATCGGAGGAATATCCTTGTACGACAGGTAGTAATAGATGTGGCCCATTTCGTGATAGATCGTGTACTGGTCCTCCTCGTTGGGGTGGATACACATCTTGATGCGCATGTCGGTGCTGCCCAAATCCATCGGCCATGCGCTCGCATGGCATAGCGCATCGCGGTCACGCGGCCGCAGCAGCATCGATTTCGCGTAGAACGACTGGGGCAGGGCCGGGAAACCGATGGACGTATAGAAGTCCTCGGCACGACGGACCATTGCGACGGCGCTCTTCATGTCCGCGTCGTGTTCGAATGCGGCAATTTCGAGTGGGGTCGGTGTGCCCTTTGAACTCTGACGGAGTTCGTCGTAGGTCGACTTGCGCTGCGCTTGGAGATGCTGGTTCACATCAATGCTGTCTACGCCGGGATACGGCTGCAGCAGCGGGTACAGGTTCGCCCAATCCTGCGCCCACATATTGCCGGTGATGTGTGCCGGGATGGTGCCATCCTTTGGCATCCGGTCACCATATTTCTCGGCGAGCTTATTGCGTGCGTAGCATTGCAGTTGCCCATACAGCGGCTCGACCTGTGACCACAGGCGGTCGGTCTCCTTGGTGAAGTCCGCCGGCGACATATCGTAGCCTGCGCGCCACAGAGTGCCGGCGTTGTCGTAACCGACGTCGCGCGCGCCTTCATTGAGCAGTTGTACGAAGCGCTGGTAATCTTTCAGCATGCCGCGGCCGATCTTGTGCCAGCCAGCCCAGGCATCCAGAGCATGGTCCCAGTCGTGATCGTTCGCAAGAATTTCGGACAAATCTTCGAGGTTTCTGCACGTTGCCGTATCGTGATCGTCCTTGCAGTACTTGCCGCCGCCGTAGGCTGCGGTGAGTTTTGAACTCAGCGTCGTCAGCTCGGTCAGGTGCGCCGCATTCTTCGGCGCCGGCATCGAAGTCTGCAGTTTCAGCAGATCCAGCGCACGCCGATCCTGCGGGTCGATTCCTGGCACCTGTTCGAACTTGCGCGCAGCCTCGATCTCGGCCGACAGCCACTGCAACCAGCGCTCGTTCGCACGTGCAGTCAGCATCTGAGTGTCGTCGGTGATGTCGGTCTCGGCCACCCATTCGGCCGCGTTCGGTTCGACGTAGCGCGCCTTGTAGTCGGCGTTCAATTGCAGGACGAAGGCATGCACTTCGGCAGCAGTCGGTGCTTTTTGCTCGGTCGTCGCGAAAACCGGCGAAGCCGAAGAAGCTGCGACGGTAGCCAGCAGGGCTACCGTGAGCCGGGTAAGGAACGAACGCATGCTCTCTCTCCTCGGACTGGACATGCGAGGCTAGTCGGGGGCCGCGCACGGCGCAAGCCGCGGTGCGCGAAAACGGCAGGCCAGTGAGTATCGGCAATCGTTTCGGCACGGGCCGGCTTCGATTCGGCGTGGGCGCATCCCGGACCTGCTGCGGTGCAGTTCAGTCGGCGGCTACATCGCCAGGCGACACAGGCGCGCTGGACGTCGCCCTTGCACTATATATGCGGCGTGCGTGCCGCCGCTATGACTATTCATGTGGATGGGCATGCCGAATTTGCGCGAATGTGGTAATTGCATTACGATGCGTGTCGTACGTAAGCTTACGGAGGTGTGGCGGCATGAATGCTGACAGCAGCGTGCGACCTGATGCAGATCGCTTTCTTGTGGTCGGTGAGCATGTGCTTGATACAGATACGCTGCGATTGCTGTCTCGGCCCGATGGCGCGCGACTCACACCCAAGGCAGCTGCGGTATTGCTGCAACTCGCGCACGCGGCAGGACGCACACTGAGCCGCGACGAACTGATACGTCGAGTCTGGAAGGGCACCTGTCCGACCGACGACGTGCTGACCCAAGCGATCAAGGATCTGCGTCGTTCGCTGGGTGATGATCTGCAAGCACCACGCTATGTCGAAACCTTGCCGCGGTTGGGCTATCGCCTGATCGCGCAGGCGTATTTCGTCGGTGCGGATGAATTTGCACCGCCGCAGCGACTGCCGACCGCGCCCGAGCTGACGAGCGACATCGCGGAGCCGGCGTTTGTTGTGCCAGCAGCGGCCCGCGCGGGTACTCGGCTGTGGTTCTCGGCCGGCCTTGGTTTGCTGCTTTTGGTCACTGCGTGGACGGCATCCACCGTGTACGGGAACATGACACACGCGATCGCAACGACTTCACTCTGGCACGCAATGGCGAAGCAATTGATAACCGCTGATCCGGGTGCCGAAAGGAGTCCGCGGATTTCCCCGGACGGTACGCGAGTTGCGTATACCGTCGGCGACGTGAGCTTGCGCGAGAGCCATATCGTGCAGCGTTCTCTCGGAGCGTCCCGTGCGCGCAGCCTCAACGAAGCAGCCGGCGGACCCGAGCTCTATCCTGTGTGGTCCCCGGACGGCGCAACGATTGCGTACATGCAGCTAAGTGACAACCAATGCACGATCGTGACTGAACCCGCTCTGGGGGGCGTGCAACGCGAGATCAGCGGCTGCGCGGAAAGCTCATTCGATCACTTCTCATGGGCACCGGATGGACGCCACCTGTTGATGACGCGGTCGCCGCAATTGCAACGGGGCACAGCAAGGGCCATCGTGCAGGTACCGGTCGCTGGCGGCGACGTCCTTCCCTTCTACTACGAACGCGCGCCATCTGATCGTGATCTTGATGCGCACTATTCGCCTGACGGACATCGCATTGCATTTCGTCGTGGTGCGAATCCGTACAGCGATTTGTATGTGATGGATGCGCGCGGCGGCAGTGTGCGTCGCCTGACTCATCTGATCAGCCGTATCCGCGGGTTTGACTGGACGCGCGATGGCAGTGCACTGGTTTTTTCGTCTGGTCATGCCGGCGAGCAGGCGTTGTATACGGTGTCGATGGACGAGGGGCGCGTCGATGCACTCGATGTGCAGCCGGCCGAATTTCCGAGCAGTGCGCGCGCGTCCGACACGATCGTGTACGAGATATCGCGTCGGCGCACGCAACTGATGACGATCGCGTTGGATGGAAGCACTCAGTCGCCGGGCGATGTCGTTCCCTCTACCGGTAGTGACGGTTCGCCGGACTTGTCGCCGGTAGACGATCGCCTCGCATTCGTCTCCGACCGTGGCGGCGCACAGCAGCTGTGGCTGCACGACCCTGCAAGCAATGAGACATTCGCGTTGACCGATGCCGACGAGCCGACGCTGCGCTATCCGGTATGGAGCAAAGACGGTAGCCACGTGCTGATCACCGCGCGCGGCGAGGGTTGGGGGCATCTGATCGAGATCGATGTCGCGACTCGCCAGCGGACCGTGCTGACGTCGCCCGAAGACGACATCCGCTACGGTCTCTACGGACCGACGCCGGACCGCTATTTCGCGCTCGTCAACGCAGCCGGACAGATGCGTCAACTGGTCGAATTCGCGAGCAATGCCGGGCACACCGTCTCGCGGCGCGTGCTCGCTCAGGATGTCGCCCGTATAGAGTACGACCGCGTGGATGGCGTGCTGTATTACACCCATCTGAGTCAGTCCGGCCTGTTCCGGGTTGATCCGCAGACGGGCAGCGAAACGCTGGTGACGCGCGACATCGATCCGAGCCAGCTCGAAGGCTGGCAGGTATCGGCCGGAAAAATTTTCTATATCGCACCGAATGCGATTGGAAGAAGCGATATCCGTGTCTTCGATCCGGCGACTGGTACCGAACACGAAGTCGCCACGCTTCCTTGCCAGGTCGCCGATCTCAACTTCAGCATTTCACGCGATCGCAAGCATGCCATTGTCGTGCACATCGACGCACCGGATACAGACATTGGCGCGATCACCCTGAAGAGGGTCGGCAGTGCCGACGAGCAGGCGAACCGCGCGGGTTGACAGTCACGGCCAGACAAGCCGTCTATCCATCCGCACGAAAGCGGGAAATTTGTCTATATGCCGCCCCTGACGGGCGTCATGCGTGGGCATGATCAACGAGGGCGCAGCCCGTCATGCATTGCCCGTCTGCTCGGCTGCGACAGGGTTGCGCGAGAGGCGGTTTGATTCAGCAGTGATGTTTGCCGTCCATGCGATAGCGAATGGGGCCAGCGTCGGCTGCATTCGGAACATCTTCGTCGATACGAATGGTTCCCTCGGCAAGAATTCGGCGGTTCTTCCTTACTCGCCATGGGCATCGCTGCACGATCACATCGTCTCTGGCGATGGTGATGAACCCGATGCGCATCGAATGTGAGCAGCTCGCAAATGGCGGGCGACTGGATTGGAACGGACGTGGCCGGGAGCGCGAGGACGATGCTTTGCGCGCAGTGCTGGGTCGAGGCCGAGGCTGCGTGCTCTACGGCGAACGTCTGCCGGCAATGGTGATCGTTCCGCTGCGCGGCCGATTGCAACTGTCTGATGGCGAAACTGCGCGCACCTTGACCAGCGGTGAGGCGCAAGTGGTCGAGCTGGGGCAGTCCTTGCAGGTGGTGGGACGCGGCCCTGCCTTGTGGATCGCAGTTTTGCTTCCCGCATCAGGCTGGCAGCGCCTGGTTGCCGATGTAACCGGCGAGCCACTTGCCGCGGCCGGGTTGCTGCCTGCACTGCACGCGGCGGATCACTCGGTGCGTCGCGCGGCGCTGCGGCTGGTGCGAGCAGCCGCAAGTAACGATGCCCGACAAGCGCTTGCGGCCGCCTCGGTATTCGCACTGCTGATAAGCGAGCTGCAGGCCGAGTTGCGACCGCTCATCGAACGCTGCGCAGGGCGCACGGATGCACAGCGTCGCAACGTGTTCCTGCGCCTGCAGCGAGTGCGCAACTACATGTCGGCGTGCTGCCATCTGGACGTGGACATTGCGCACTTCGCGCGCATGGCGAGCTATTCGCCGTGTCATTTCATCCGCGCATTCAGTGCGGTCTATGGCGAAACACCGCATGCCCTGCTGATCGAGCAACGGCTGCGACGCGCGCGCCGCCTGGTCAACGACAGCGCGTTGGCCATTACCGAAGTCGCGCGAGCGAGCGGATTCGAGAACCGCTGTGCGTTCTCGCGTTCGTTCAAACGTCGTTTTGGGGTATCCGCGACCGACCTGCGCACGGGCGGCGCGGGAATGAGCACCGTAGCTGCCTAGCGGGCGTCACCAACAATTTCTGCAACATCCTCTGCAAGAAGACGCAAAGGATGAGTGTTCACGTTTTTCTAATGTTCGAGCAAGTCCGCGGCTTGATTCCGTCGGCGGATGCTTACCCGAAAAGGAGAAAATAAATGCAACACACACTGCTCCGGCAATCAATCCGGCAGGCTCTCGGAGCCGTTCCCGGCATCAACACGATTGCGTTGCGCGCGCTACCCACGGCGGCGCTTGCTACGCTCGGCTTGATGGCGGTACCGGCCATTGCCCAGGACGACGCCAGCCAGAAACTCGAAACCATCACGGTGACGGGTTCCAACATCCGTCGCGTCGATATCGAAACCTCCAATCCGGTCGTCACCATCGATCGCGCTGCGATCGCGAAGTCGGGCAAGCTCACCCTCGGTGACCTCGTCCAGTCGTTGCCGGCGGTCACCGGCCCGAACATCAATCCGCAGGTCAATAACGGTGGCGGCACCGGTGCGTCGAGCATTGGACTGCGTGGTCTGGGTTCACCGCGCACGCTCGTGCTGATCAACGGTCACCGCTTTCTCAGCAGTGATCCGAATGCGATTCCGGCGAACATGGTCGAGCGCATCGAAGTCCTGACCGACGGCGCCTCGTCGGTATATGGTTCGGACGCGATCGCAGGCGTCGTCAACTTCATCCTGCGTAGCGACTATCAGGGAGCAGAGTTCTCGGCCGACTACGGCATCTCCGATCACGATGATGGCGTCAGCAAGGGTTACTCGTTCACGTTTGGCCAGAGCTCGGACAAAGGCAGCATCATGGCCGGCGTCAACTACAAGAAGATCGACGGGGTGCTGTCCAGCCACCGCGACTTCTCGAAGGACTCGATAACGCGCAAAGGCGCCGCCACCAAACCCATTACCACCTTCATCGGAGGCTCGCCGTCGTCACCCTACGGCTACATCCAGATTCCTGACCAATTCTCGAGTCTGTTTCCGAGCTGTGACAGCGGCTTCATTGCGCGCAATCCAGGCGCACCCGGTAACAATCCGGCCACGATTGGCAGCGACTACCACTGCTACCGCACCAGCCCGGACGCGAATGGCCCAAGCGATCTCTACAACTACGCTGCAGTCAATCTGGTCATGACACCGCAAGAACGTACCGGCCTGTTCCTCAACGGCAATTACAAGTTGACCGAAAACGTCGAAGCGTATTTGTCGGTGATGCACAACAAGACCACGTCCGCGTTCCAGCTGGCGCCGTCGGTGTATGGCGAGGTTTACGGCGCTGTCGTGTCGAAGGACAGCTACTACAACCCGTTCGGCAAGGACTTCGACGGCGGTGACACGTTCCGTGCACGTCTGGAGTCCCTTGGTCTGCGCAGCGTCTCAAATGGCACGACGAACGATCAGGTGTCGACGGGCCTCAAGGGTTCGTTCTCGATCTGGAACGATCAGCAGTGGAATTGGGATCTGGGCTACGACTACGGTCACGTCGGTTTGAGTTCCGTCACCTATGGCTTGCCAGGCTTGACCGCGCTGAATCAGGGGACAGGGCCGTCGTTCCTCGACCCGACGACGCATCAAGTCGTGTGCGGCACGCCAGGCCACGTGATCGACGGTTGCATCGCGTTCAATCCGTTCAATTTGCAGGACCCGAACAGCGTCGCAGCGTTGAAGGCGTCGGCGCATCCGGGCGTCAACGAGCTCTATACGATCGAGACGGTCAAGCGCGTCGATATGAATGGTGGCCTCTTCGAACTGCCGGGCGGTCCAGTGCAGCTCGCGATCGGTGCGAACTACCGCACCGAATACACGCATTCCAATGCCGACTCCGGTCTGATCGTCGATATCAACGGCAACTGCGGCCTGGGCAGTCAGTGCGCGTCGGCATTGCAAGGCGGTTACAACGTCAAGGAAGCGTACGCGGAACTGTTCGTGCCGATCCTCAAGGATCTTCCGTTCGTGCACGCGTTGAACCTGACCATCGGGGACCGCTTCTCGAAGTACAGCTCCTTCGGCAGCACCAACAATTCGAAGCTCGCGCTGGAATGGCGTCCAATCGAGGATCTGTTGCTGCGCGGCACGATGTCCAAGGTGTTCCGTGCCCCGACAATCACCAACATCTTCGGTGGCGCCGCCAGCGATGCACCACGGATCTCGCGCGATCCGTGCGATTTCGCCGGCACCGGCGCGAATCCGAACGCCGGCAGCCCCGCCTGTGTCGGCGTCCTTCCCAATGGCCCATTCCGCAACGACAACGTATACAACGCGTCACAGATCAATGCACTCACGTCGGGCGCCAACTTCGCGCAATTCCCGATCAGCGCAGAATTCGGCAAGTCGTTCGACTTCGGTGTCGTGTATGACCCGCATTGGCTGGAAGGCCTGTCGGTCAGCGCCGACGTATGGCGGATGTACCTGCTGAACAACATCACCCGTGTCGGAGCACAAAGCGTTCTCGACCTCTGCGCTGCTGGCCAGACCGCCTACTGCCCGCTGATTCGCCGCTACACCGATGGCGACAGTCAGGGTCAGATCCGGCTGATCAACGAGCCGACCGGCAACCTGGGTCGCGTAGACGTGGGCGGCGTGGATTTCGCCGCGAACTACCGCCTGCCTGAGTTTTCGTTTGGTCGCTTCAACGTAGGCTTCAATACGACCTACATGAAGAAATACGATCAGCAGACCGCGCCGAGCCTCCCGGGGAACACGACTTACCACTACGCGGGTCACTTCCTCAGCAACGGTTCGGCGCAGGCCGCCGCTTGCCCGCCCCCGGTGGGTGGCACCGGCAGCTGCCTGTTCCCGCGTTGGCGGGCGCAGAGCAACGTCGGTTGGCAGCTGGGTTCGTTCGATGCGTCTTGGTCGATGCGCTACATCGGCGGCTTCCGCATGGGCTCACCGGCGCGGTCGCAGGACACCCATCCGTTCGGTACCGGCAGCGCCGCCCTGAATGGTCTGTACCGCGACTATGGTGCAATCGTCTACAACGACATCCAGTTCGGCTACAACATCGAGGCGATCAACACGCGCTTTGATGTCGGCGTTCTCAATGTAGGCGACAAGCAGCCGCCGCTGCTCTATGCGAACAACACCCTGAACGCAAACACCGATCCGAGCGACTTCGACCTGATGGGCCGTTACTATTTCGGCAAGGTCACGGTCAAGTTCTAAGGCGGTTACGTCTCAATCGCGATGGCCGCGCGGATTGTCCGCGCGGTTTTCTTCATTCGTGGGGGAAGCCAGCTCAACCCGAATACTCACAAGGTTTGGCCTGCGCAGCCGTTACTTTGCGCGTCTTTTCCTACCAGACCCAATCAGAGTCATGACTGGCGGCTATCGGCTTCTTTGCACGCCTCGCCCATGCAGATCTCGACCGGCTCGGCCAACAGTCCGCGTTGCGCCAGCCACGCTCGCGCATCCTCCGCATCGCGTTCGAACCATGCGCGCGCCGAGCCGAAACGGAACGTGTAACCCCATGCGTCCATGTCGGCCATCACGCGTTCGCGCCCGACATCGGCCAGTTCATCGGCGAGCAGGATTTGCAGATAGCAGGCGGCATCCTCTTCGGCCTGCGAATCGGATGCGTCGGTGTGAATCGATGCACGCCGCTCGACTGGCGCAACGATGAGATGACAGGCTTCGTGCAAGAGTGAATGCACCGGGGTATCGGCGCGTGCAAATACGTTGTGTGCGATCACGCCGGCTTCCGTTTCACCCCAGTAACTACCGGGAATCGGGGCGCCTTCGGCGACTTCGATAAGGCTGAGGCCGTGGCGCGCAAGCAGGTCGCGCGCTGGCGTGAAGCCGATGGCGCCCACTTTCAGCACGGTGTGGTCGTCCGCCACGGTGTCAGCGTGCTCCAACCACGAATCCAGCGAACGCCGCAGAAATACCGGGATGCACGATCATGGCCATCGCTCTCGAGCCCGGCATCGCCTGGAATTCGTCAGTTTTCGTCAGCCGCCGCCGTTGCCGCCGCGCTATTGTGCTGCTTCTCCGGCAATGCGACTGACAATTCAAGGACTTCCTGATCGCCATCGCGTTCGACGTGGATCTCGATCGCGTCCGGATCGATATTCACGTACTTGCGGATCACTTCGAGCAATTCGCGACGCAGCAGCGGCAGATAGTCGGGGCGGCCGCTCGCCGCGCGTTCCTGCGCAACGATGATGCGTAGGCGTTCGGTCGCGACCGAAGCGGTGTTTTTCGGACGTGCGCGGAAAAAATCCAGAATTCCCATGGGTCAGCTCCCGAAGATGCGCGCGAGTAGGCCTTTCTTCTGCGCATCGATGAAGCGCATCGGGCGGTTTTCGCCGGCGAGGCGTGCGACCGCATCCGAATAGGCCTGCCCGGCATCGGACAAGTCGTCAAGAATGACTGGTACACCGGAATTCGAAGCGCTCAGCACACCTGTCGATTCGGGAATCACTCCAAGCACCTCGATACCGAGGATGTCCTTGACGTCGGCAATGCTCATCATGTCACCGCTGGCAACGCGCGCCGGGTTGTAGCGTGTCAACAGCAGATGCTGCTCGATCGCACCGGTGCCAAGTTCGGCGCGGCGCGTCTTGCTCGACAGCAATCCAAGGATGCGATCGGAGTCGCGCACGCTCGACACTTCAGGATTGACGACGACGACGGCGCGATCGGCGAAATACATCGCGAGACTCGCGCCCTTCTCGATGCCGGCGGGAGAGTCGCAGATCACATAGTCGAAACCGTCTTCAGCCAATTCGTTCAGGACGCGCTCAACACCTTCCTTGCTCAGCGCATCCTTGTCGCGCGTCTGCGAGGCAGCGAGCACGAACAGCGTATCAACGCGCTTGTCCTTGATCAGTGCCTGCTTCAATGTGCATTCGCCCTGGATCACATTCACGAAGTCGTACACGACGCGACGTTCACAACCCATGATGAGGTCGAGATTGCGCAGGCCGACGTCGAAGTCGATGACGGCGACTTTCTTGCCGCGCTTGGCCAGACCCACACTGAGCGAAGCGCTGGTCGTGGTCTTGCCGACGCCGCCCTTGCCGGAGGTGACGACGATGATTTCAGTCAATGGATGTCTCCTTGTGGATCGGGAATGGGGAGTCGGGAATGGGGAATCGGAAAAGCGGGAGCTGCAGGCGTCACAGTCATGCTTTTCCGATTCCTGATTCCCGATTCACAGCTTTTTCAACATCAAGCGGTCGCCTTCGAGCCAGGCTTGCACCGGCTGACCGCGCAACTCTGGCGGAATGTCCTCGAATACGCGGTATTGGCCGGCGATTGAAACAAGCTCGGCATGAAATTCCTGGCAATAGATACGCGCGCTTTCATCGCCTTGCGCTCCCGCGAGCGCGCGCCCACGCAGGGCGCCATAGACATGGATCGAACCGTCCGCGATGACCTCGGCGCCATTGCCGACGAGGGTGGTCAGAATCAGGTCGCGTCCGCGCGCGTAGACCTGCTGCCCCGAGCGTACCGGCTTGTCATGCAACTGGCCGATCGTCGCAGCATTGCTTGGCGCCACAGCCGCGGGCTTCGCTTCGGCAGGCACCGGTTCACGCGATGGTGGAGCAGGTGTCGCACGCGCTGGCGCATCGGTCGCCGAGTCCTGCGCTCGTTCGTAGGCGGCACGAAATTTCGCGAACACGGGCACGCCGAGTGCGACCGCCAATTGATCGTTCTCACTGGTGCCGTAGGAAAGGCCGACTGGCAGCATGCCGGCATCCTCAATGCGCGCGAGCAGATCGCGTACGACCTCGATGTCGGGCAGGTTCGGAAGATGGCTCAGATCGAGCACGACCGGTGCGCGCAGGAAAAGGCTTGCAGCGCTCTCGACTTTTTCGCGCAATTCTGCCGCGAGGCCATCGGCGTCGAGTCGTTTGAGCTTGAGGTTGGCGATGCCGACTTGGCCGAATTTGATCTCGGCGACAGGTTCCAGCGTCGCGATGGGGGCTGCCGCCATCGTCATGCGCCGCCAGCGGCGCGTACGGCGCGCTGCGTCATCGCGATATTTCGCGGACGCTCGGCGAGCCACGGCAGGGCGGGCAGTCCGCCGTCGGCGCCTTGCAAATAGGTGTCGCGCACGAACGGAAAACTGCACAAGGTCTTTGCCAACAGCGCCACCCGGCGGCCATTGCTCGGCATCGTTTGCTGGCCGACCTCCTGGAAACCCCAAGTGCCGTGGAACAGCAGCGACACGTCATCCCGCGGTTCTAGAAACACCTCGCAGGCCAGTTCCGGCACGCGTGTTTCCGCGTAGCTGTTCACATCGGCATAGAAGACGCGACCCAAGCCGAGGCCGCGATACGGCTTCGCGATAACGATGCGATCGATGTAGACAAACGCCGGATAGCGTTCGCGGAACCAGAGGAAATTCGGGCTGCCGTAGTTCGCATCCTCGCGCATTGCAGGCAGAAATCCAGCGATGTGGCCGTCGATCTCTGCCAGTCGGAAGTAGCTGGCTTCATCGTAAAGCGCTCGCAAAGCGACAGCGTCCAGAGGCAGTATGGTGGAACCGGCGGCGTTGTTGAGGGCGAGCACCGAGTCCAGTTCGTGCGGCTGCACGTCGCGGATGCTTAAGGCCATGTCTTGCTCCGTCGGAGATCTTGCTTGGGGTCGAGGCGACGCGGTCGCCGAACGACTCCCGCTCAGCCGATTATCGCACGTGGTCGCGACGCGGTCATGGCGCGTCGCGGGCAATCACGTTAGCTAATCGTTAGGGCAAGCAGTCTGACTTCACGGGTATGGCGCAAAAGTACCCTTCGCTGCGCGCCGCGCCGCGCCGTGCACGAGAGCGATGGCTGTGTCCGATGCGCGCAAGCGTGGTTTCATTCGCTTTTTCTCGGTCTCAGTGCGGAGCATTCGCCCAAATAGTGACTTCGGGCAGGTTACGCCGACGCAACGGCATGCCTATGATGGTCGCATGTCGTGGCCGCATTTCAATCACATCCAGCTGCTCCGCTACGCCGGCCTGTTCCAGTACGCCAGCGTCGG
>JBDSFA010000309.1:0-3667 GCA_039919785.1 Dokdonella sp.
CGCCGTTGCGCAGGCGCTGTCGATCGTGACCCGAGGCGAAGTGACCTCGCGCAGCGGCGCGAAGCACGCGCTCGTTGCCGATACGCTGTGCGTGCACGGCGACCGCACTGACGCGGGCCTCTTCGCCCGGCGCCTGAATGAAGGACTCAAGGCCACTGGCATCACAATCCGCGCGCCGCGCATCGAGGGTGCTGCGTGAACTACTGGCCGCTGCTCGGCGTCGCAGTCGTCGTCCTTGGCTTCGTCCTGCGTCGCAACCCCGTCCTCGTCGTGGTGATTGCCGGCCTGGTCAGTGGAGTCGCAGCGCACATGGGCATAGGCGATCTACTCGCGTTGCTCGGCACGTCCTTCGTCAGCAACCGAGCCCTGCTGCTGTTCGTGTTGACGCTGCCAGTCATCGGTGTGCTGGAGCACTACGGTTTGCGCGAGCGCGCGCAAGCGTGGATCGCGGGGTTTCGCGGCCTTACGTTGACGCGCTTGCTGGTTTCATACCTTGGCTTGCGCCAGATACTGTCGATGTTCGGCCTGATCGACCTGGCTGGCCATGCGCAAACCGTGCGGCCATTGCTGGCACCCATGAGCGAAGCGGCGGCGGAACACGATGGTGTGCTGGATGATTGCGCGCGAATGCGCGTGCGCGCGCTCGCCGCGGCAACCGACAACATCGGCCGTTTCTTCGGCGAGGATGTCTTCCTCGCGTTCGGTGCTGTCCTGCTGATCCAGGGATTCTACGAACGTCAAGGAATCCACCTGGAGCCGCTTGCCATCGCGCTGTGGGCACTGCCCACCGCAATCGCCGCATTCGTGATCCATGCGTTGCGCATCTGGTGGGCTGCCCGCTCGCTGTCGCGCACGCAAGCGGCGAGCGCCAAGGAAGAAACACATGCTGCGGATTGAGGCGGTCTATTGGTTGATCGGGGCCTTCCTGATGGTCGCCGCCATCTTCAATGCGAGGGTGCGAGCATGGTCGACAACCGCTTTCTGGGCCGTCCTCGCCTGCCCATTCCTGTTCGGCGAAATGATGCTGCGCGCGAATGCCGAGGGGGTTCGCTGGCCCGCGCAGGCGATGGGCGTCGGCGTGATCGCTTTGGGCATTCTTGCAGCACGCGGCAGTCTGCGAACAACCGCGGAATCTGCAGACGTTGTCCATGCGCGTCGTGAATCCGCACAAGTGCTCGGCAATCGGCTGTTCGCGCCCGCGCTTGCGATTCCATTGCTGACCCTCGCCCTGGTGCTTGCCTCGAAATATGTGCGCTGGGGCGACATGTCCTTGATCGATGCCACTCATGCGACGCTGATCTCGCTCGGACTCGCCTGCGTGCTCGCCCTGATCGTCGCGCTCCACACGACGCGAGCAACCTTGCCGCAGGCGCTTCGCGAAGGAACACGTCTGCTCGACACACTCGGCTGGGCCGCGCTATTACCAATGCTGCTGGCGACACTCGGCAGCGTGTTTGCCGCGACCGGTGTCGGTGACGCAATCGCAGCCATCGTGAGCGCGGTCATTCCGACGGACAGCCGCCTCGCCTGCCTCGTTGCGTTCGCGCTCGGCATGGTGCTGTTCACGGTGATCATGGGAAACGCGTTTGCCGCGTTCCCGGTGTTGATGGCCGGGATCGGCCTGCCGCTGCTGGTCCTGCGCCACGGTGCAAACCCGGCTGTGCTGGGTTCGATCGGAATGCTGACCGGTTATTGCGGCACCTTGCTCACGCCGATGGCGGCGAATTTCAATATCGTTCCCGCCGTGCTGCTGGAACTTCCTGATCAGTACGGCGTGATCCGCGCGCAGTTGCCAACTGCGCTGGTATTGCTCGCGGTGAATTTCCTCCTGCTCTGGTTGCTGGTGTTTCGATGAAGAAAAATCGCACGATTCTGTTGACGGGCTTCGAACCATTCGGCGGCGAGAGCGTGAATCCTTCGCAGGAGATCGTTCGCGCACTGGATGGTGAGGTGATCGGCACGCATCGCGTGGTCGGTGCGGTCCTGCCGGTTGCATTTTCGGCAACGCATTCCACGCTCGAATCGTTGCTCACGCAACATCACCCGGCCCTCGTTGTTGCGCTGGGTCAAGCCGGCGGACGCAGCGAAATTTCGCTGGAGCGGGTTGCGATCAACCTGATCGACGCGCGCATTGCCGACAACGATGGCGTGCAGCCAATAGACGAAGCCGTGATTGACGGCGCTCCCGATGCCTATTTTTCGACGCTGCCGATCAAGGCGATGGCCGCACATCTGCGCGGGCTCGGCATTCCAGCGCGGACGTCACTGAGCGCCGGCAGCTTCGTGTGCAACCAGGTCTTCTTCGTCCTCGCGCACCTGATCGCGACGCGGCACACCGATATGCGTGGCGGTTTCGTCCATGTGCCGTGGCTGCCGGAACAAGCAGCGCGGTATGCCGGTCAATCGAGCATGGCCCTGGATACGATGATTGCGGGCGTGCGCGCGGCGATCGAATGCGCGATCTCGACTGTCGAAGACCTGCATGTCGCCTCTGGTTCGACGCACTGAACCTCACCGCATTGAACCCCCAATGCAACGCGGGCGCCATTGGTGCCCGCGGAACAAGGCCTCATTGAACCCAAGATCAGCTGCGCGGCGGAAAAACGCCCTGCATGGCGATACAGAAGTTCAATGTCAGATATGGCTGCAAGTTGTTGTGCGGCTGGCTGCCGCCCATCGGCGCGATCTCGTTCGGACTCATCGGCGTGATCCCGCTATTGCTGGCCTGGTAGAGATTCGCGCCAACGGAGCGGGCGAACGACTCGCCGACCGCCTGCGGATCTTCGCCAGGCTGGTTGGACGCCATCAGCGCGTGGGCGTGCAAAGGCATCTCTGACTCGAGCAGGGTCACCGTGTCCGAACCGCCCGTCTCGCCGAGGTCGTGCAGCGACAGACCCGGCCCCTGGCCAGGATGCATCGGAACGCTGCCTTGCAGGTTCGGCAACGCGAAATTCGATTGCCCGTTGCCGCCGTATGTCGTGCCGAGCAGGGAAAACAGCGCCGTATTCTGTGAAATGGGCAGCAGCTGCCCATTGCAAAGTGCCCAGCCGCGCGGAGCAAAGTTGAAGGGGAAGATGCGGATTTCCGCCACGAAGGGATTGGACACAGAGCGCTCCTTATTGCGACGGGTAAATGCCGAACAGCGAAATGATGAAATCCACGCACAAGTAGGGCTGGAAATTCTCGTGCGGCTGGTTGCCGCCCGTCCCTGTAGTCGATTGGGCGTTCAAGAGGGTATTCGCATTCGCCGCGATGTAGGGGGTATAACTCGGCGTCGTCGCCGCCACGTTCCCACCGGCATTCGTCGTCGTCGCGTTGTTGTTGCTGGCGAGGAACGGATGGGTATGCGCGGGAATCTGCGCCGTGGTCAAGGTCACTGTTTCGACACCGCCGGTTTGGCCAATGACGAAGCTGTTGCCTTGATGGAGTGGAAGGCGCCCGCGCAGGTCAGGCAGGGAGAACGTCGACTGGCCATCGCCCCCGTAAGTCGTGCCCATCAGATTGAAGAGCGTCTCGTATTCGGAAATGGGCAGGAGCTGTCCTTCGCAGAACATCCAGCCGGCCGGCGCGAAATTTCCGCCGAACATGCGTATCTCACCAACATATGGTTGCCCCATGGGAACCTCCTCAGTTCTGGCTTGGGAAGATGCCCTGCAGGGCAATACAG
>JBDSFA010000048.1:0-13640 GCA_039919785.1 Dokdonella sp.
CGCTGTTGTGAGCCAGCGTGAGGACGGTGGCGACGTCGTCATAGAGTGCTGTTGCTTTGGGATGAGCTTCCGGCATTTGCGCTCGAAGCGAGCGACACCGAGAGTTGAGCAGGGCTGACCGCGGCCGTGTTTTCGGTTGTACCGACCTCTTGCCACCAGCATGTGGTAGATACAGCTTTTGCAGGGCGAGGGGCGCGGTCAGCATCAGGATCATCACCCGCGCAAGCATCACGTCGATCAAGCGCGTGACATGGATCTCGGCCTGTACTGCGGGAGCATCGAAACGAAGCGACCGTGCCGTCTTCGTTCTGGTAGTCCTGCGATTGTGGCTCCAGCCAGCTCGCAGCAGGGCACCCGCAGTCGTGGGACAAATCCATGACTGGAGTGAGCGCCAGAAATGAAAACGGCGCTGCATCGCTGCAGCGCCGTCTGCTTTCGCGTCGATCGGGCGTTGTTACTGGTCGTTCGCGCCCGTCGTGATGAAGCCGATCTTGACCATGCCGGCGCGCTTCGCAGCGGCCATCACGGCAGCAACCTTCTGGTACTGCGTGGTCTTGTCGGCGCGGATCTGCAGTTCCGGCTGCGGATTCTTCTGCGCAGCTACCAGCAGCTGTGCCTGCAGAATCGCTTCTGTCACCGGCTCATCATTGTAAAACAGGTCGCCGTTTTCCTTTACCGCCAGGTCGATCGGCTCCGGCTGCGGCTGGTCGATCACATTCGGATTGGCCTGCGGCAGGTCGATGCGAATTTTGTGCGACATCAGAGGCGCGGTGATCATGAAGATGATCAACAGCACCAGCATCACGTCAACCAGCGGCGTGACGTTGATTTCGGCCATCGGGCCACCGCCCGAACCACCTGAACTCATTGCCATGGCTTATTTCCTCGCGGCAACCGGCGCTACGCCTGCTTCGACGCGCGAACCGGTTGCAAAGAAATCGTGCAGGTCGTGCGCAAATTCGTCGAAGCGCGCATAGATCACGCGGTTCTGGCGCACGAAGAAGTTGTAGGCGAGCACGGCCGGAATCGCGACGAACAGACCGAACGCGGTCATGATCAGCGCTTCGCCGACGGGGCCGGCTACCGCTTCCATCGAGGCATTGCCTGACGCTGCAATCTTGATCAGCGCGTGGTAAATGCCCCAGACGGTGCCGAGCAGGCCGACGAACGGAGCGGACGAGCCGACCGTCGCGAGGACGGTCATGCCGCCTTCCAGACGCAGGCTTTCGCGAGCAACCGCTTGGCGCAGGGCACGATCGATGAACTCCGACCGGTTCAGGGCTTCGACCAGGCGGCTGCCTTCGTTGCGCTGGTGGTGAGCCGCCGCAGAAGCACAATCGAGCGCGATCTTCGAGAAGGGTTCGCCTTTCGGCTGGTCTTCGAGGAAGCGCACCGCGTCCTGTGCTGAAGGCGTATCCCAGAACGTGTGGATCACCTTTTCCATGCGCGCACGGATCATGCTGTTGCGCAGGAAGTTGGCGACCACGAAGTAGATCGACGAAATCGACATGATGCAGAGCGTGACAAACACGATCCAGCCCAGAGCATCGAAGTTCTGGATAAGGTCGTGAAAGCCCATCTGGCTCATGGCGGCGGCGCTGTTGCCGCCGCCGGGCGCGGGAATGACAGCAGGCTGAGCCGCTGCGGGGGACTGAGTGGCATCTTGCTGCATGGCGCTACCCTACTCGGTGGGGGTGAAGGAAATTGGAACCAAGGCGTAGCCCGGAGCGGGCTGGCCGTTTTTCATACCAGGGTTAAACATCCACCCCTTGACAGCTTCAATGGCGGCTTGATCCAGAATACGCGATCCGCTTGACTTTTCGACGGTCACTTCTTGCGGGCGACCATCCGTACCGACCAGCACCTTGAGCACGACCGTACCTTGCTGGTGCAGACGCAATGCCTGCACCGGATATTTCGGCGGATGCATCTTACGGTAACTGATGTTCTCTCTCGGCGCGATATCGGCGGGCGGCGCGGGCGGCGCCGGCGGTGCCGGTGGCGGCGCGGGCGTCGACATCGGCGTCGCTTCCTCCGAAACGACCGCGGGAGCAGGTGGCGGCGGCGGCGCTTTCGGCGGCGGCTGCACCTTCTCGATGATCTTCGGCGGCGGCTTTTTCGGCGGCTCCGGTGGCGGTGGCGGTGGCGGTGGCGGCGGTGGCGGTGGCTCGATGAACTCGACCGTAACCTTCTTGTCGACGATCTTGTCCTTCGCGTCCGGTGGCGCGACAGGCGCCATCATCATCGCGAACGCAAATGCATGCAGAGCGAACGCGCTTGCAAACGCTGTGACGCGTCGCCAGCTGAAAGTGTCGCCGCCAGATTGGTAGGTATCTGCCATCAGTGTGACCAACGAGAATTGATTCTGTGCGGACGTGCGGACGACGCTTTGCTTTTTCGCCCCGAATGAATCCCCGGGGGCGCGAGAGCGGAGCACGGTACAACACCGGACGCCCTTACGACAAGCAGTTGCAGCGAGTGACCTTCACGTAATTATGGAGTTGTGTTTCCTGAAAGCGCGAAATTCCGGCACGGCTTGCCGCTTGCATGCCTCCTCCGAGCGCGATACCTCAAATGACGGCATCGCGCGTTCATGAATTCCGTTTGAAATTAACCTCTATTTCTTCTTTGCGCGCTGGATCTTCACGCCACCTTTGGCTGCCTTGATCCGCTGCTCCGCCATGGTCTTCGTACTTGAATGGGCCTTTGCCTTGTTCCAGTCGGCCATTGCCGCCGCGTTCTGGTCCAGGTCGTTCTCGGCGTCGCCACGCAGCAGATAGGCTTCACCTTCCTGCCGCAAGCTACCCTTCGTGATTGCCCGGTTGAGCACATCGATCGCTTCCTTGGATTTGCTCGAATAGAACAACAGATAGCCGAGCTGGTAGTCAACGTTGCCATCCTTCGCCATGGGCGAAGCTTTCGAGTAGCCATCGATCGCGCAGGCGTCGTCTTCGGCCTGTGTGCATACGTCACCCAGCAGCTTGTTGGTGTCATAGGTCGGCTGGATGATGCCTTTGGAAAAACCTTCCTTCATGGTCGCGGCGGCGTCCTTGGGCTTGTCCGCCGATGCCTGCAACTTGGCCAATTGAACGTAGTCTTCGCTGCTCGTGATCTGACCCTGACTCTTCGCCTTGGCCATCAGGTCGAGCGCCTTTTGCGGCTTGTCTCCCTGGATGTAAATCGTTGCCAGCTGATTGATCAATTTCTTGTTGTTCGGATCCTTGCCCAGCTGTTGCTGCACAACCTCGGCTGCTTGATCGTACTGATTGAGCTCGAAGTAGCTCGCCATCAGGATTTGCGTCCAGCTGTCGGCCGGTTTGTCGGTCATCGACATGGCCTTCTTCATCGTGTCGACCGCGGGCTGGAACTGATCGGTGCGGTAGTAGGCGTTGGCCTTTACCGCAAGCTCCTCGGCGCTTTGCTTGCCGGCCAGCTTCTCCCAGTCGGCCAGGGTCGCCAACGCATCCTGGTATTTCTCCTGCTGCAGCTGGGTCTGTGCCAGCGCGTAGATCATCTGGAACTGCGAAGCATTGGGCATGGCGTCAAACGCGATCGCCTTCTTGTACTCGGCAATAGTCTGATCGCCCTTGTCCTGATCCCAGTAGACCTGCGCCTGCAGCTGATGCGCGAAGGCCTGCGCGTATTTGCTCGAATGATCGTTAGCGATCACCTTGTCGAGCAGGGGTTGCGCGTCGGCAGCCTTGTTGTCGTTGACCAGGTCCGCTGCCTTGTTGAGGTCACGCTGGTCGCCTGAGGACATGTCGAGCTTGGGCTCGGCGCGGGTCGCGTTCGGATACTCGTTGGCAGCTTTGTCTGGCTTGCTGTGCGAATGGTCGTTCTTCTTGGCCGAGCCTGAAGACGACGTCGACGACATCTGCGCGAAGGCGCCGAACGAAGTCAGCAACGCCGATGCGCAAGTTATCGCGAGTACCCATTTCGAGCGCTTCATGTTCTTCACTCCGTTATAACTACGAAGGTCGTCGCAGATTATGGACGACGTTTGCAAAAAGAGTACTGAGGTTACCGCCGCGTTGGCAAAGAGCACAAGTACGGCAACGTCAGGTCCGTGCCGCTGTTGCGGCGCAGCAATCAAACGAACCGCGTGTAGACATGTACATTATGATCAATGTGTATTTGTCCACGCAGTTAGACGTCCAGATTCGCGACCCTCAGCGCGTTCTGCTCGATGAATGCGCGGCGTGGTTCGACGACATCGCCCATCAACGTCGAGAAGATCTGATCCGCGGCAACGGCGTCTTCGATGCTCACTTGCAACAGGCGCCGAGTATCCGGATTTACGGTCGTATCCCACAGCTGCTCCGGATTCATTTCACCAAGGCCCTTGAAGCGCTGGATCGTGCGACCACGCTTCGCCTCGTCCATCAACCACTCGTAAGCTTGGCGGAAGTTCGCAACAGCTTGTGCCTTGCCGCCGCGGCGAACCTGGGCACCCGACTGCATGAGACCCGCGATTTGCGACGCCGCTTCGACAATCGGTTTGAATTCGCCAGCCGCCAGGAAGGTCGCCGGCAAGACCTGGGTGTGGCGCAGGCCATGCTGGTCCCGATCGATGACCAACGTTGCTCCATGCTCGGCGCTGGCCGGTTCGATGTGCAAGCCATAACGAGGCCGGCCGAGACCAGACGCAGCCAGTGACGTCTGCATGCGCTCTAGCCAGGCACTGAGCACCACCGGGTCCTGCCAGCCTTCGGTGGCAAGGGGGGCATCGAGCAAAGCGTGCAGGAACGCGACGTCAAAACGGAATCCCAGGCGCTCGATCTGGTCCAGCGCCGTGCGATAGGCGCCCATGAGTTTTTCGAGGCCCGGTCCGCTGATCGGTGGGGCGTCGCTGCTATAGGCCAGTTCCGCGTTGTCCACAGCGTTCGAGATGAGGTAGGCATTGAGAGCTGCATCGTCCTTGAGGTAAAGCTCCTGCTTGCCCTGCTTGAGTTTGTATAGCGGCGGGAGTCCGATATAGATGTGCCCCCGCTCGATCAGTGCGGGCATCTGCCGGTAGAAAAACGTCAGTAGCAAGGTGCGGATATGCGAGCCGTCCACATCCGCGTCGGTCATGATGATGATGCGGTGGTAGCGCAGCTTGTCGACGTTGAACTCGTCCTTGCCGATGCCGGTTCCGAGCGCTGTGATCAGGGTGCCGACTTCAGCGCTGGCGAGCATGCGGTCGAAACGCGCGCGCTCGACATTGAGAATCTTGCCCTTCAGCGGCAGGATCGCCTGGTTCTTGCGATTTCGCCCCTGCTTTGCCGAACCGCCCGCCGAATCGCCCTCGACGATGAATAGCTCACTGAGCGCCGGGTCTTTTTCCGAGCAGTCCGCGAGCTTGCCCGGAAGACCAGCGATATCGAGCGCACCCTTGCGACGGGTCATTTCGCGCGCCTTGCGGGCTGCTTCGCGAGCGCGCGCTGCATCGACAACCTTGGCCGTGATCGAGCGAGCTTCGGCTGGGTTCTCCAGCAGGAATTCCTCGAGTTTCTGGTTGACGATGGATTCGACGATGCCTTTCACCTCACTGGAGACCAGTTTGTCCTTGGTCTGCGAGGAGAATTTCGGGTCGGGAACCTTGACCGACAGCACCGCAATCAACCCTTCGCGCATGTCGTCGCCGGACAACGCGACCTTCGCGGTCTTCTGCAAGCCCGACTTCTCGATGTAGTTCGACAGCGTCCGCGTCAGCGCACCGCGGAAACCGGACAAGTGCGAGCCGCCATCGCGCTGGGGAATATTGTTGGTAAAGCAAAAAACAGTTTCCTGATACGCGTCGGTCCATTGCATCGCGAGGTCGACCGTCGTGCCCTCATGTTGCGCGCTGAAATTGATGACCTTCGCATGCAGCGGTGTTTTCAGCAGGGCCAGATGTTCGACGAACGATCGGATGCCGCCTTCGTACTCGAACAAGTCGTGCTTGTCGCTGCGCTCGTCAATCAACTCGATCTTGACGCCGGAATTGAGGAACGAAAGTTCGCGCAGGCGTTTCGCGAGAATGTCGTAGTGGAATTCGATCGTCGAAAACGTACCCAGACTCGGGTGGAATCGCACCGTCGTGCCGCGCTTGGTGGATGGACCGACGACTTTGAGTGGAAACAGGGGCTCGCCATGCGCGTATTCCTGCGCGTGCTCAAAGCCGTCGCGATAGATCGTCAGCCACAGGTGGTCGGACAACGCGTTGACCACGGAGATGCCGACGCCGTGCAGGCCGCCCGAAACCTTGTAGCTGTTGTCGTCGAATTTGCCACCCGCATGCAGCACGGTCATCACGACCTCTGCGGACGAGCGCCCTTCGTCCGCCTGCATACCGACAGGAATGCCGCGGCCGTTGTCGGACACGCTGACCGAACCATCAGTCAGGATCGTCACCGTCACGTAGTCGCAGTAGCCAGCGAGCGCCTCGTCGATTGAGTTGTCGACAACCTCAAACACCATGTGATGCAGGCCGGTGCCGTCGTCGGTGTCGCCAATGTACATGCCAGGCCGTTTGCGGACGGCCTCAAGACCCTTCAGGACCTTGATTTTACTTGAATCGTATTGATCGTTCATGTGGCTCCGGGCGCGTTTGCCGGCGCGCGGAGCGCGCCTAGGCTGGCTGGAATCCGCCAATTATAGCAGTCGTGCTACTCGGCCTTGTTCCACGTGGAACCTCGTGACCTGGGTACCCAGACCCGCAAATGCCGCAGGTTCCTCCGTTCCGGTTGCCAGGATTTGTGCGCCGCTTCCGATCAAGGTCCTGAGCACCTTGCCTTGATGCTCGCTATCAACCTCAGACGCGAGATCATCGAGGCACAGGATAGGCCAGCCACCCGCCCGCGCCTCAAATAGCTGCGCCTGCGCCATTACGCAAGCGAATGCGCAGAGCTTTTCCTGTCCTCTGGACAGATGCTCGCGCCTGATTGAGGTACCAAACGAAAGCGCCCAGTCAGCTCGGTGTGGGCCGGCTGTCGTGTGTCCGCGCGCGATATCGCGCCCACGTCGCTCGGCAAGAACGGCAGTCAGACTTCTTTCGACATCGAACCCTGGCTGGAAGAGCAAATGCGCCTCCCCCAACTCGCCCAGGAGCTGGAACAACAAATCGACAATCAGAGGGCGAAGCGCGCAAACGTATTCTTGTCGCATTGCCGTCAGCGGTTCCGCCGCCAATACCAACTCCCGGTCCCAGACATAGAGCTCCGACTCCGAAGCGAAGCGCCGGAGCAACGCGTTGCGTTGCTTTAGCGCCCGCTGATATCGACGCCAATGCTGAAGGAATTCGTGTTCCACGTGGAACACGCCCCAATCAAGGAAGCGCCGTCGAACTTCGCTGGAGCCACAAATCAGCTCATGCGAGCCAGGCTCAAAACAGAGAACCGCGGTTTGCCGAAGCAGATCAGCAGCAGGTACTGCTTCACCGTTGAGGCGTGCTTCGAGTCGACTGCCGCTCCGCGCAATTCCGACCCGCTCGACCGAGCCTCCAGAACGACGCAGCTCACCAAACACGGAGTAGCCGACAGTGCCATGCCGTACAAGCGCGTCTCTCGCGGTCGAGCGAAAAGAACGTCCATGCGAAAGAAGAAACGCGGCTTCAAGCAGGCTGGTCTTCCCGGCACCGTTCGGGCCGACAAAAAAATTCCAACCCGGCGCCAGATCGAGTTCGAGACGTTCGATCAAACGCAGGTTCTCGATCCGGAGCCGACTCAGCTCCACGTCGATTCAGGTGAGTCGGACACGACCATCCGCATGCACCCGCTCCGTTGAACGATCGCGTTCAGAGCCGGAGCGGCATGATCACATGCCGCGTATCCTCGGAATCTGGTTTCCGAATGAGACAACTGGACTGGCCATCGCGGAGGCACAAAAGCACTTCCTCGCTGCTAATCGCACTGAGCGCGTCCAACAGGTAATTGACATTAAAACCGACGCTGAGATCCGAGACGCCAGTCTTGGCCTCAACCTCCTCGATCGCCTCCTCTTGCTCCGGATTGTGCGCAACGATCCGCAACCGGTTCGGACTTACTTCGAGCTTCACGCCGCGATATTTCTCATTCGACAAAATCGCCGCCCGCTGCAAGGCCGCGCGAACATCGTCGCGCTGCACGCGCACTTCCTTGTCAGCGCCAATAGGAATCACCGCCTCGTAGTCGGGGAAACGACCATCAATCAACTTCGAGGTAAACGTCACGTCACCGCGACGCACCCGAAGATGATTCCGCGCGAATTCCAGATCGACCGTTCCATCTCCCGACTCAAATAGACCTTGCAGCTCATTGATGCCCTTGCGTGGAACGATCACCTGACGAGGTGTCGTTACCTTGGCGTCAATCCGAGTTTCGGCCAGAGCAAGCCGATGCCCATCCGTTGCCACACAACGCAAAACGTGATCGCGCAGATCCAGAAGCATCCCGTTAAGGTAATAACGGACGTCCTGGTGCGCCATCGCGAAACCCGTCCGCTCCATCAGATCCTTCAGGGTCGCCTCGGAAAGCGTTACACGCTCCACCAGTTCAATATTCTCGACAACCGGAAACTCCGACGCCGGAAGCGTCGCCAAGGTGAATCGGCTACGCCCCGCACTCACCGTCACACGCTCGCCATTCTGTTCGAACTTAATCCTGCAGCCATCCGGCAGCGCGCGGCAGATATCAAAAAGCTTGCGAGCAGGGATAGTGACTTCGCCCGCATCCAGATCTTCGGCTGAAGTTCGAGCGACCATCTCCACTTCGAGATCAGTGCCAGTGAGCGAAACGCCACTCGCGTCAACCACGACAAGAAGATTCGCAAGAACCGGGAGAGTCTGCCTCCGCTCAACGACGCCAACGACATGTTGTAGTCGTTTCAGGAATGCTTCGCGCTGGATGCTGAATCGCATAATCTGCCGGTCCTGTTATTAGTTCTTTCTTTATAAGAAGTGTTTTGTTGTTGTTGTCTCTGGGGATAACCACAAACAGTCACAAAACGCCTTTTAGTTCAAACACTTGCGCTGCTTCTTCGCCAGGTAAAACGAGCCGAGACGCCTGTGGAGCATCTGTGGACAATATTCACGTTCCATTGATCACACAGCTTATCCACAGCTACAGCGCCCCATTTTCCCCAGTAAACCAACACTTTTCTATTCGGTTAGCGTCCTCAACAACTTGTCCCAATCCTGGCGCAGCTTGCCGTCCGTCTCACGGAAGTCGCGAATGGTTCGACATGCGTGCATCACGGTGGTGTGGTCGCGACCTCCAAACGCATCACCGATCTCCGGCAGGCTGTGCTCAGTCAGTTCCTTGGCCAGCGTCATCGCCATCTGACGCGGCCGCGCGATTGATCGACTACGCTTTTTCGACAGCAAATCAGCAAGACGCAGCTGGTAGTAGTCTGCCACGACCCTTTGGATATTGGGGATGGTGATCGCCTGTGCATGCACGGTCAGCAAATCGCGCAGCGTTTCCTGAGCAAATTCCTGCGTAATCCGTTTGCCTTCAAAGTTTGCGCGAGCCACCAGCGTGTTTAGCGCGCCCTCGAGATCACGCACATTCGAGCGCATGCGCTTCGCCATCAGCACAGCGACTTCCTCCGGCAAGTCGACACCTTTCGCTTGCGCCTTGGCCAATACGATCGCTGCACGCGTCTCGAAATCCGGCGGCTCGATCGCGACGCTCAGGCCCCAGCCGAGGCGAGACTTCAAGCGCGGTTCGAGATTGTCCACTTCCTTGGGATAGCGATCGCAGGTCAGGATGATCTGCTGCTTGCCTTCGAACAGCGCATTGAAGGTGTGGAAGAACTCTTCCTGCGTGGTGTTTTTGCCGGCGAAGAACTGGATATCGTCGATGAGCAAGGCATCGACCGTGCGGAAACGCCGCTTGAACTCGTCCATGCCCTTCTGCTGCAGCGCGCGCACCATGCCGCTGACAAACTGTTCAGAACGCAAATAAAGGATCTTCACATCCGGTCTATTCGCGCGCATCAGGTTGCCGGCCGCGTGCATGAGATGCGTTTTTCCGAGCCCGGTACCGCCATATAGCAGCAGTGGGTTGTAGGCGCGACCCGGGTTCATCGCGACCTGGGTGGCCGCCGCCTTGCCGAGCTGGTTCGACTTGCCCTCAACGAAGTTGTCGAAGTTATAGTTCGGGTCAATGTTCGGTACGGCCGCCGCGCGATCGGCAATGGGTTTAGCTCGAGCCGCAGTCGATCCGGCTGCTGTACGCACCACGCTACGCGCACCGACTTGAATATTGACCGCCACGGCGCTGCCAACCAGATGCTCAAGCACCGTCATGATGCGATCGAGAAATCGCTCACGGACGGTTTCCATCGTGTAGGCGTTCGGCGCCCACAGGGTGAAACCCGACTCGTCCTCGCCGACTTGCAGCGGTGCGAGATAGGTATGGATGTCCTCCGCGCTGAATTCCGCCTCGAGGCGGGAAAGGCAGCGGCGCCAAAGCTCGCTCATGGGTGGGTGCATTTCCAGGAATGAAGGCATCAACCGCGGACGATCACGCGGCCAGCCCAAAAGGACAGCCAAGTCTAGCAGGAAGGCCAACGCCACCAACGCTGAATTGCAGTGTCGAACAACAGGCCTGCCACGGACACTCGGACCTGCCCGCGCCATCGGCAATCGGTCAAGCACCCGCATCCGGCTTGACGTGCCGGCGCTCGCCGCCTATCATCCGCGCCCTTTTCCCATGTTACTGGCGTCTCGCTCATGGCCACCAAGCGTACTTATCAGCCGAGCAACCTCAAGCGTGCCCGCGACCACGGTTTCCGTGCGCGCATGAAGACACGGGGTGGCCGCAAGGTCATCAACGCGCGTCGTGCAAAAGGCCGCAAGCGTCTCGCTGTCTGATCCAGCTAGCGACCCGACGGGCGCCATCGGCGCCCGTGATGCGACTATGCGATTGATGCCGTGACGGCGACCGTCCCTTTTCCTCGCACGGCGCGCCTGCTCAAAGCTCAGGATTTCGCCCGGCTGCGCGGCATCAGTCGGCGCGTCGGCACGCGCAATTTCAGCGCTGAAGTCGCCACCAATGAACTCGAAGGCGCTCGCCTTGGACTTGCGATCTCCAAGCGCGTTTCGAAAAAAGCAGTTCGCCGCAACCGTATCAAGCGCATTGCGCGCGATAGTTTTCGCCATACACGCGGCGACATGCCGGCGGTTGATATCCTGCTGATTGCACGCTCCAGCGCCGATCTCGAAGACAATGCAAACCTGCGCGCCGAACTCGTTCGGCTGTGGGAACGCATCGCGACGTTGAATGGTGCCGGAAGCGCCGGCACAATGCGCGCCTGATATCAGACGCCGCCTTGCGCGCGCGACTCGTCAAACACCGTCCCGGATCATTCCACGGCCACGCGCAGCGCGCGCGAGCGACCGCGGACCGGTGACGATGCAACCCCAGCGCCCATCTGATTCCGCCATGACGAGCACCCGCAATATTCTCCTGATCGCCCTGTTGTTCATTTGCTACCTGTTCTGGACGCAGTGGCAGCAGGACTACGATCAAACGCCGGCGCAGACCGCCGCCACTGCAACACCCCCCGCCGATGCATCCGCCGTGCCGGTAGTTCCAGGCGCCGATGTTCCCGCGGCAGCAAACGCACCCGCGTCGTCGTCAGCGACCACGCCGCCAAAAACCAACGCGGCAAATCCAACAACGTCGCCCAGTGCCGATCGCATTGTCGTGACCACCGATGTGTTACGCGTGGAGATCGACCCCCGCGGCGGCAACGTGGTCGCTGCCGATCTGCTGGCGTATCCGCAGCAACCGAAAGACTTCGCACATCCCGTGCGCTTGTTCGACGCAGCCGACGCAACCTTCTTCGTCGCCCAGAGTGGCCTGATCAGCGTTCAGGGCACCGCCGTTGTCGCGCCTGACCACCAAGCGACGTACCGCACGGAAAAGAACGCCTACTCCCTCGCCGCTGCCGATTCACTCGAAGTACCGCTGAGCTGGACTGACTCGACTGGTCTCAGCGTACGCAAGGTGTTCGTGTTCAAGCGCGGCAGTTACGTGATCGAGCAGCGCCAGGAGATCCAAAACAAGTCTGCCAGCACGTGGAGCGGAACTGCTTACCGCCAATTGCGACGCGTGCCGCCGATCGTCGACAGCAAAGGCCTCAAGGGATACAGCAACACCGAGCGCTACAGCTTTGCGGGGGCTGCGATCTACAGCCCGACGGACAAATTCCAGAAACTCAAATTCGACAACTTCCAGAAGGAACCGCTCAAGAAGAGTTTCGACGGTGGCTGGGCGGCCATGCTGCAGCATTATTTCTTCGCGGCGTGGATTCCACCCGCTGGCGAAATTGATGAATACACAACCTGGATCGCCGAAACACCGCACGGCCCGCAGTATCTGGTTCGCACGCAATCGCCTGTCATCACGGTTGCGACTGGGGAGACCAAGGTAGACGACGCGCGCCTGTATGTCGGTCCCAAATTGCCGAGCTCTCTCGACCAGGTGGCACCCGGCCTCGCGTTGACTGTCGACTACGGCATGTTCACCGTGATCGCCGAGCCACTGCACTGGCTGCTCACGCAACTGCACAAGCTGACGGGCAACTGGGGCTTCGCGATCATCCTGCTCGTGCTGATCATCAAGGCATCTTTTTTCAAGCTCAGCGAAGCGCAGTTCCGCTCCGGCGCGAAGATGCGCAAATTGCAGCCGCGCGTCGCTGCGTTGAAGGAGCGCTATGGCGACGACAAGCAGAAGATGAACACCGCGATGATGGAGCTGTACCAGAAGGAGAAGGTGAACCCGGTCGCGGGCTGCCTGCCCATGGTGATTCAGATTCCGGTCTTCTTCGCCTTGTACTGGGTGCTGCTAGAGAGCGTCGAACTGCGCCACGCACCCTTCATCGGGTGGATCCAGAACCTCACCGCGCCGGACCCGTACTTCGTGTTGCCCGTGCTGAATGCCGCTGTGATGATCGGAACGTCTTTCCTCACGCCAGCCGCGGGCATGGATCCGACCCAGGCAAAAATGATGAAGATCATGCCGGTTGTGTTTTCGGTGCTGTTCGCGTTCTTCCCCGCGGGCCTCGTGCTGTACTACGTCGTCAACGGCGGTCTGGGTCTGCTGCAGCAGTGGATCATCACGCGACGCATCGAAGCCGGCGACAAAACCGCGAAAGCCTGATGCAATGAACGCGCAAACCGACACGATCGCTGCCGTGGCCACCGCGCCCGGCGCCGGTGGTGTCGGCGTATTGCGCGTCTCCGGGCCGCTCGCTGACAACATTGCGCGGACCCTGCTCAAGCGCGCGCCGAAAGCGCGCCACGCGCATTACGCGACCTTCCGTGATCGCGATGATGGCGTCATCGACCGCGGCCTCCTGCTCTGGTTTCCAGCACCGCATTCGTACACCGGCGAGCACGTCGTCGAACTGCAGACGCATGGCAGTCCGGTCGTCCTGCGCTTGCTACTCGCGCGCGCGGTCGAACTCGGTGCGCGCCACGCACGCCCCGGCGAATTTTCCGAACGAGCGTTCCTCAATGGCAAGCTCGACCTGGTCCAGGCCGAAGCGGTCGCCGACCTCATCGCAAGCAGCTCTGAAATTGCCGCACGTGCGGCGCAACGCAGCCTCGTAGGCGTGTTCTCCGAACGCGTACATGCGCTGACAGCCGAGACGATCCGACTGCGCAGCTACATTGAAGCGGCAATTGATTT
>JBDSFA010000128.1:0-4468 GCA_039919785.1 Dokdonella sp.
CATGCCGGGTTCAAATTTGCGTCTGCTTTCCTGAGCGCCTAGGCTGGGTTCTTTCGATCACGCGGAGAAGTCGGTCATGCGTCCATTGCGCGTCCTCACGTTGTCCACCGTTGTTGCCGCAAGTTTCCTTGTCGCGTGTTCGCCCGGCACGCCGCCGGCGCCGCCGCCTGCGGCCGAAGTCGCGCCCGTTGCCGCCCCTGCGGCGAAACCTGATAGCAGTGCAGCACTCGCATCGGCAGTCGATACCTTCCTCGACGGTTATTTCCAGCACAACCCGGTGTCTGCCGCGAATGCGGGCAAGCACGCGTCTGACGGCAAGCTGCCCGATTACAGCCCGGAAGGTTTGAAGGCCAACGCTGACTGGCTGCACGCGCAACGCACGGCGTTCGCAAACTTCGCCGACGACACGCTCGATACGCAGGGGCGCTTTCGGCGCGACTATGTTCTCGCGGTGATCGACGGCCAGCTATTCTGGCTGGAAGACTCCGGCGCACCGTACGCAAATCCCGGCTTCTACCTTGGCGACCTTTCGCCGAGCATGTATTTGACGCGGCCGTACGCGCCGCTGCCCGAACGCATGGTTGCGTTCGTGAGCTATCAGGAAGCGCTGCCCAAGGCGCTCGCGCAGATCAAGGCGAACTTCAAGTTGCCGCTGCCGTCGTCGTATATCGATCTGGGTGTCAATTCGTTCGGTGGCTTTGCGGCCTTCTTCAAGAAGGACGTGCCCGCGATCTTTGCTGAGGTGAAAGACGACGCATTGCAGGCGCGTTTCAAGGCGAGCAATGCCGCTGCAGTGAAGGCGGCGCAGGACTTGGCCGACTGGCTCAAGTCGCAGAAGCCAAAGGCCACGCAGGATTACGCATTCGGTGCCGAGAAGTTTTCCAGGATGCTGCATGCGACCGAGCTGGTCGATCTGCCGCTCGATCAGCTCAAGGCGGCCGGCGAGTCGGACCTTGCGCGCAACCTCGCGTCGCTCAAAACCGCTTGCGATCAGTTCGCACCCGGCAAGGATCTCGCCGACTGCGTCAAGAAGGAAATTGCCGACAAGCCGGAGGGGGGCGCGATCGAAGGGGCACGTAAACAGCTTGCGACGCTGCGCCAGTTCGTGATCGACAAGGATCTCGTGACCATTCCGGGTCCGGAAGAAGCGAAGGCCGAAGAGGCGCCGCCGTTTAATCGCTGGAACCTCGCCTATATCGAAATTCCCGGTCCCTACGAAAAGAACCTGCCGTCGGTGTACTACATTGCACCGGCCGATCCGACCTGGAGCAAGGCTGACCAGCAGGCCTACATCCCGGGCAAGGCCGCGTTGTTGTTCGTCTCCGCGCATGAGGTGTGGCCGGGGCACTTCCTGCAATTCCTGCATGCCAATCGTGCCGACTGGAAATTCGGCCAGTTGTTTGTCGGCTACGCGTTCGCGGAAGGCTGGGCGCACTACACCGAGGAGATGATGTTCGACGCTGGCGTCGAAGGCGCCACGCCGGAAGTCCACATTGGCCAGCTCACCAATGCGCTGCTGCGCGACGTGCGCTACCTCTCCGCAATCGGCCTGCACACCGGCGGCATGACCATCGCGCAGTCCGAGCAGATGTTCCGCGAGAAGGCGTTCCAGGATCCGGGCAATTCGCGCCAGCAGGCGGCACGCGGGACCTACGATGCGGGCTATCTCAACTATACGTTGGGCAAGCTGATGATCATGCAGCTGCGCCAGGACTGGACCGCCGCGCATCCCGGCCCGCACGCGCTGAAGGAATTCAATGATCAATTCCTCAGCTACGGCGGCCCGTCGATTCCGCTGGTGCGCGCGCAGATGCTGGGTGGAAAAGCGGAGGCGAAGTTGTGGTCCGCGAGTGCGCCGTCAGGCGCCACTGCGCCCGCGCCGGAGAAAGCAGCGGACGTGGCGCACTGATCGGTCAGCGCGAGCGCAATATGCGAACGAAGAGAGTTCGAGTAGGCAATCGACTCTCCTCGTTCTTGAAAATCCGCGACGCCCCTGCGTGATTCATTTGTGGGAGCAGCGGTCTGTGGGAGCGGCTTCAGACGCGATGCTTTTCGATCAAGAGCATCGCGGCTGAAGCCGCTCCCACAGGTCAAGCAGCTTGTCGCTCCGGCCCTTCCCTTGGGCATTTCGAGCTCGTTTTGTCATGTTCGGCTCCTGATGCTCGGGCCCGACCATCACTCCTGGATGCAGAGATCTCACATATCGCGCTGTTCAAATTTCCGGGACCAGCTCTGTGCTATCTCGCAGTACATGGCGGGATGACTGTTGCGAAGAAGCCTGCGGAAGCGCATAAGCGATTTACGAAGGCTCTCTAGAGCGGCGCAGCAGCCTGAGTGAGTCGGCACTTGGGGTCGAATAGGGGCCGCCTAACAGCTTGCTGCAAGTCGGTGGCGGAAATTGCCAACGCTCTGCCCATCATCCAGATAAAAGTGAGCCTGACCGCTATGCCGTCCCGCAAGCCTGCTCCCGCCGATTCACGCGAATCACGCGGGAACGCGGCCGGGAGCTACATCGCGGGTCTCGCACTGGCGCTCGCGGGCGCCATTGTGTTGGCTGGATGGCTGTTCGACATTCCCTTCCTGCAAAGCATTCGGCCGGGTTGGGCAAGCATGAAGGCCAATACAGCCTTGGGCCTTGTGCTATCCGGCACCGCACTGTGGCAACTGCGCCACCCGGCTTCGGCGGGTTGGCGGATACGGATGGCGCAAGCGTGCGCGAGCGCGGCTGCGCTGATCGCCCTGCTCACGCTGACAGAGTATGTCGCAGGCTTGAGTCTGGGCATCGACAATCTGCTCTTCGTCAATTGGCTGTCGACCATCGAGACATCCAATCCCGATCGCATGGCACCGAACAGCGCATCGGCACTCTTGTTTGGGAATGCTGCCCTGCTGTTGCTCGGCGGCGCTACCGACCGCAGCGCCCGACTTGTCGCCGCTGGCTCCTTCGCGATTGTCACCCTGCTGCTGGGCCTGTTCGGAGTCATGGGCTACGCCGGCAGCATTTTTTTCGCGTATTCCGTTGGAAACCTGGCCAGCATGTCCCTGCACGGCGCCCTCGCATTCGTGCTGTTCGGGGCCGCCGCCTTCAGCCTCACTTGGATCAGCGGAGGTTGGCGCTGGTCTCTCGGCACGTCCGGCGTCGGCTTGTTGGCATTCAGCATGCTGGTTGTGCTTGGACTGAGCCTGGAATCTTTCCGCAGCACACAGCAGTTCGTAGACATGACGCGCTTGGTGCATCACACCCAGGAAGTACGGACCGCCTTGAGCGAATTGAACGCAGGCCTTGCGATCTCAATGAACGGCGAGCGTGGCTTTGTCATTACCGGTCGTGAGAACTTCGTCGATCCTGACACGCTCTGGAAGCAAGATTCGCTGGCCGAACGGCATCTGCGTGAACTCACGGCGGACAGCCCGCAACATCAACGACAACTGGTCCAACTGGCCGCGCTGTTGCGGCAAAAACAGGATTTCTTCCGGAAGGTTATCGAGGAACGGCGTGCTGTCGGAACGGAACGGGCCGCGAGTCTCATCGACACTGGCCGGGGACAGGCTCTGGTCGACGCTATATACACGATTACCCGGCAAATGGACAACGAGCAGCGGGTACTGCTCGGGCAACGGGAGGCCCAATCCACCCTCTCTATGAAACGCACATTCCTGATACTTCCGATCGGAGCGCTGCTCGCCCTCGGTTTGTTCCTCAGCGCCCTGCTGTTCTTGAATGCGCAGGTGACCGAACGGCGACGAATTGCAGCGGCGACAGCCGCGAGCGAAGCGCGCTTTCGCTCACTCGTTCTGGCCACCTCACAGTTCGTCTGGACAACCGATCCAGACGGGGAGGTCAGCACCCCATTGCCAAGCTGGCAGGCCTATACCGGGCAGAGCGATGAAGAAGTCATGGGTGCTGGATGGATGCACGCCCTGCACCCGGATGATGTTGAACGTGCAGTGGACGGATGGGAGAGGGCGGTGGAAGCCCGATCCTTGTATGAAGTTGAATATCGACTGCGCAGGCACGACGGCATCTACCGTGATGTCAGCGTGCGCGCGACAGGCGTACTCAACAGCGATGACAGCGTGCGTGAATGGATCGGCACCTGCATCGATGTGACCGACCGCCGCAAGGCTGAAGCAGAACGAGACCGTTTCTTCTCGCTGTCGCTGGATCTGATGTGCGTCGCCAACATGGACGGTCATTTCCTTCGCGTCAACGCGGCTTTCGAGACGACTTTGGGTTTCGACGAATCAGAATTGCTCGGCAGGCCGTTCCTCGATTTTGTGCATCCCGAGGATCAAGCACCAGCCCTCGAAGTAATGAAGTCGCTCGGCACCGGCGCGAAGCTGGTCAATTTCGAAAATCGCTACCTGTGCAAGGACGGCAGCTACCGCTGGCTCAACTGGACGTGCGCACCGGTGGTGGAGGATGGCCAGCTTTACGCGGTCGCACACGACATCACCGAACGCAAGG
>JBDSFA010000405.1:0-9371 GCA_039919785.1 Dokdonella sp.
GCGTGGCGCGGATATCCACCGGGTAATAGCAGACCGCATCGACCGCCTTGTAGCGCTTGCCGTAGACGCCGCATTCCTTCGCCGCGATGCCGGCCCAGCGCGCCACACCGCCTTGCTGCGCGGTGACAACATTGGCGGCACCTGCGCCGCTGGCCCAGAACGCGGCCAACAGCAGGCTCGAACCTGCGAACAGGACAGACTTCATGGCGCGCTCCCCAGAGCATGGATTGGAGCGCGACCCTAGCCGGTACAGACGGAACGCCAGCGAAACGACGGCGAAGGCCGCCTCGCCGACCGGCCTGACGCACGCTCAGTCGAAGCCGTTGGCGAAGATCCTGTCTCCGGCGCCGATCAACATGCAATTGGAGTACTCGGACGTCATCAGTGTCTGCACCTCCAATGTCGTCGAAAACCGGCGTGCAAGCGTGGTCAGGTAGCGGCCTGCCGGGAGGAATTGCGTCGGCTGCGCGAAGCTCCCGTGGCCGCTGGCGTCGGTGGTCACGCTCGCGGACGCCGGGTACGGCGTCTGCCCGCCGCCGGAACCGCTCGGATCGCAGGCATCGTTGAGGAAGAAATGAATTTCGTAGGTGCTGTTCGGCACCGCGTCGAGCGAGCCGGTGACACTACCGATCTGGCTTCCCGAGTCCGCCATCACCGAGGTGATCACGGGATGATTGAGCAATTCGTTGGGCCCAAGATCGCCGTCGCCAGCATCGTTCGGATTCACGCCCAGCGGCGCGAGGTCGAGCGCCAGCCCGCCGTTGTTCGCGCTGGAAAGATTACCGGCATCGACGATGGCGAAGTCGTCGATGAACAAGCCGGCGCCCGCATTGTTCGCGATCGCTGCCGCCGTCGGTACGAAGAGCAATCGGGAACCGACCGTCACGCCGATCGCGTGGTTGGCGACGAGCACGCCATGCCCGCCGTTGCCCAACGCCTGGCCCGCAATACCGATGCCGATGCCATTGCCGATCACTGCCGTGCCGAGGAATGGACTGTCGAGCACGGCCACGCCATCGCTCATGTTCGCGCTGATCAGGTTGTCGTAGATTTTCACGCCCGAGGTGTTCGTCTCCATGGTGATGCCGCGACCGCCGTTGGACAACGCGGCGGCACCGCTCGCAGCCGTGCCGATGTAGTTGTTGCGGATCGTGTGCCCTTGCGACAAGCCGTTGGCGGAATTGGACGAGGTCGAGAACATCAGGATCGCGTCCGCACCGTTGCCGGAGATGACGTTGCGCGACTGTGGGCGCGGACTGCTGGGACCACCGTCCTGCAGGGTTTGATCACCGACGACATTCACGACGCAGCTGGTGCCGAACACCAGTGCCGGACGCGCGAGCGCTATGCCATTGCCGCGTGCCTGCGTGCCAGTCACATCGGTGCCGATGTAATTGCCCTGGATCAGCACGCCACCGCAGATGCAGGCCTGGCCGATCGGACACGTTTCCTCGCCCATCGAAATCGCAGCGCCGGCAAAACGATTGATCACGAGACCGCGAAAGGCGCTCGTGTTGCCCGCGCAGAAATCCGAGCCGGGAACCGCTGCACCGACGACGAACGCATCCGTGCTTCCCGCGAAGCTGCCATCGAGTTCGATCGCGATCACTGCATTGCTGCCCGTGAACGCGGTGTTCTCGCTCGAACCCGGCTGCGAATAGCCCTCGAACGCAATCGGGATATGTATTGGCGGCAACGGCGAATGCGGCTGGATCGTATGCGGTGCTGCGCCCGGGATGTTGAAGGTGATCGTATGGCCCGCGCATGCGGTCCCGTTGGTGACCTGCTTGGCGTTGGCGTCGAGCATCGCCTGGCGCAGGCTGCCGGCGCCGGTGTCTGCGGTGGTCGAGACGACATAGGTATCGGCAAACGCGGACGCGCTGGACACGGCGAGCAGAGCGGCGACGGCGCAGGGAGCGAAGGCATGTCGCAACAGGCCTGTCGTCGCGCGAAGGTGTGAAAGTGAAAACAAGGATGCGCTCATCTGGGTTTCCCGTGCGGCGGCCGTGAGTGAATCCGCGCAGCCAGCCGACGGCCTCTGCGCGTGTACTCCTTCAATACAGGAAATCGGGCTGCAAACGGCCACCGGGGTTTTTGCGGAGAATCAGCCGGTCAGCGGACACGCCGCGGAATTCTTGCTGCTGCCGCCCCCCGCCGCGCCGACCGCCACTGATGTCGCGCACGACCCGCACTCCCGCGTAGCGGTGCTCAATGCCAGCGCGCTCAGCCTCGATGGAAGTGACCGCCGGGCGACCGACTTCCGTGTGAACGGTTGCTGTAGTGGTTCCTGTGGGATTGGTTTCTGTGGGAGCGGCTTTAGCCGCGATGCTTTTTCAGGCTCAAGAAAAAGCATCGCGGCTGAAGCCGCTCCCACAAATGCTACAGCCCTACCCTTCAAGGGGAGGTTGGGTGGGGATGGTGTCGCTCGGTGTAGGTCCACACCAGAGCATCGCGGCTGAAGCCGCTCCCACAGACCGTTGCTCCCACACACCATTGCTCCCACAGACAGTTGCTTCCACAGACAGCCGCTCCCGCAAAAGTCGTGTCCGCATCCGCGGGGCGCTCATGGCCGAGCCAAACGCCTTTTTACCGACAAGGGTGTTCGCGCGGGCAGCCTCTCGTGTCCTTGTCGCTGTTTTTCGCGCGCTCCAGCAACGCGCTCAGCGCCGGCGTCCACAACGTCCAGTCATGTTTCCCGGCCAGCATCAACACATGGTCCGTCGACAACTCGCCGCTCACGAGTTCGATCGGCACGCGAAACGGTTCGCTATCGCCATACGCAAGACACACCGAACGCACACGAGCCGGATCGCTCGACCAGCCCTTCAAGGTGCGCCAAAGCTCATGCTGGAATGTATCGGGCCCGAGCGCCTGCGCCGGCCCGGAATTCCACTGCGCGAGTCCACCTGCGGCACGGATCTCGTCGTGGATCGCGTTCTCACCAAGATACGGCGACAGCAGCAGCATGCCCGCGACCTGATCCGGATAATCATGTTCGTACAGCACCGCACCCATGCCGCCGAGGGAAATGCCCGCGATCCAGATGGGATAGTCGCTGCGCGCACGCGCAGGCGCGATGATCTCGTCGTGCAGCCGACGTGCAGCGTGGCCTTCCTTGTAGAACGGCATCGTGAGCCCGGTCAGCACGACATCCGCATCGGGCCATGCGGACTGGACCGTCTGCGCGACCTGGCGACGCTGCATCGAAGCTAGATCATCGCCGCGACCTGGCAGCATCACGACGAGGCGATGCGCAGGCTGTGGCGCTGCGATGAATGCGGTCGGGATCGGGCGCGTCACGTCACCGCCGGCCGCGCAGGCGGTCATCAACGCGGCGAGCACCAGCTGCAGAAGCACGCGGCCGTGAGAACCAGGATGTGTGATCGATATGGCTCGCATCGCTTCCGTATCCTTCACTGCAACCGCAACGGCGCAGGTGACTTTATTGTGGGCGCTATCGCATGAATCGCCGCCATTCGTGTGGCACGCGTTACGCAGTGTCGCGTTGCACTACCCAACGATGTGGAACGGTGCGCGAATTCCAATTCCGGATACTCGACGCAATCAACAACGATCGGATCGAGTCCTTGTTTCGCGACGCTCGTTGACGCGAATAAAAAAGGCGCGCCTGACGGTCGCGCCCTTTTTGCCGCTTCCTGCGCCACGCAGTGGTGCCCGACACCACCTCGCTCGGTCGAATCGCGCTCCGGCTTACTTCACACGTGAGCCGGCGACTGCATAGTCCAAGTGCTCGCCCTGCAACACGGTCCATATGGTCGCCGTCGACGTGGAGGGGCGAATCATGAAAGCGCTCGCACCGGGCGTCATGCTATCCCTCCAAATCGCGTGATCGGAAAGACCATCACCATCGTAGTCGCCACCGATGCGTGAGTCGCCGGTCACGCTGAAGATCACGACCGGCAGCGCGGTTCCGGTGGCCGTGTCGCGCGTATACCAGTTGCGTTGACCCATACTCGTGTTGGACACGGTGATATCGCTCAGCGCATCGCCGGTGTAGTTGCCGGGAATGATGAAGTCGCTATCCTTGCCGAACGCAAAGGTATTGAGCACGACGCCGGAGAGCCCGTCGTAGAACGTGAATATTGCGCCGCCCGCGAGATTCGGATCGCTGCGCTGGACATAGATATCGGCAAGGCCATCGCCATTCAGGTCGTAGCCGCCGTGAACGAATTGATAGCCGTCGAGGCCGAGGCCGAGGGGCACCGACTGCACATGGCCATTGGCGGCAAGGCGCACCAGCAGCTGGGTCGGGCCCGTCGATTCCGAGATCGACGGCGCGCGGAACACAGCGAGGTCGTCGCGCTGGTCGCCATCGAAGTCACCGGAATTGGCCGGGTCGTCGCCATTCTGGCCGAGCTGAACATTGACGACGGGATCGACCAGGCGCGATGAGCGGCGGACATGGAAGACGCCCGTTGTCGGCGTCCATGCAACGGCGTCGGCTATGCGGTCGCCGTCGATATCCATCGTGTCGAGAAAGTCTGTCGCCGGGGTGCCGAGGTTGAACGTGATGGCGGCCGGATTGGCGGTGCCGTCGCCGTTGTTCGCGTGGATCGTCCACGCGATGTCGGTGCCGACCGCGCGCGCTGTCGCGTAGTCGGTCAGGCCATCGCCGGTGAAATCGGCCTGCACCTTGTTAATGCAGTGGCTCGGCGGCACCACGCCCTGCGGTGGCGGATTGCGCAGGAGGCTGGTCGATTCGAATCCGTCCTGGAAGATGATGTCCTGTGCATCGAGCGTGAGCGTGGCCGCCGTCACGGTCCCCGTGTCGCCCGACGCGGAATCGACAACCTTCAATGTCCAGGTGCCGTTCGCCTGCGTGCCTGCAAGGCCCTCGAAAACGCCCGTCAGCGATGTCGGGCAACCGCCCGCATCTGAACGCGAGGGTGCACCCGATGACGACGGGAAATAGTCACCGGGTGAAATGGCCTCGACGATGCCGGCGACCGCGGCCGCCTGCCAGATATCGCTCGTCGCGTCATCCGCAAAATTGTAGGTGCCGCCGAAATCCGAGTCGTCGCCGACACTGCTGCTGCGGCTCGCGCCGATCCGGCCGAACACCACCATGTGGGCAACGCCCCCTGGCGAGGTGAGCACGGCTGACAGATCGCCGATGTAGGTATGCGTGAGGGTGATGCTCAAGGTCACCTTGCCGACCGGCGCAACGATGCCCGACGTGGCAAAGTTGACCGTGATGCCGACTGGCAGGTTGTCCGGAATTGCTCCGACATTGGTGCCCGGAAAACTGACCGGGACGGCGCAGGCCATGCCGCTCAATCCAAGTCCGGCACACAGTGCGACCGCTCTCGCGTTTTTCATGATGTCTCCCCGTTGTTGCGACGGACGGCGTCTGCTGCGCGCAGAAAACCGGCCTCCGAGTGCGTTGTTCGTGTTTCCCCGTCGGCGATCCTACGCCACCTGCAGCGCCTCAAGATGAATCGGGCTGCCATTCCTGGGTGCGCAACTGCTGCAGCAGGCCGACCGCGTAGGGATGCACATCCTCCAATGCCCTCGGTTCCGCCGGCAGCGTGGACAGTTTCTGCTGCGCTTGCGCGCTGCGTCCGTTGGCCGCCGCGCATGCTGCCGCGAGGATGGTTGCTTCGGTGTGTGCAGCGTCGCTCGCCTTGTCGATCGCGAGCACGGAATCGAGCGGAGCGCAGTCGGCGGGCATGCGCTGCATGCGCATGAGCAGGCGCGCATGCTGCAAGCGCGGACCAGCCGCCGCGGGGCCTGCGAAGTGCGCGCCCTTGCCTTCGGTGTAGGGCAGCACTTTGGTCGCGTAGTCGAGCGCCTGCACAAAGTCGCCGGTTCCTTCCAGCGCTTTCGCCAGCGCCGACATCGCGCGCACCGCGGCGCGGCCGGTTGATTCCTTGCGCCGCCCCGATACCGCGAGGCTTTCCTGCAGATAACCAATCGCGCCCTCATTGTCGCCAGCCAGTGCGTGCGCGGAGCCGACGTTGACGAGAATTTCGGCTATGCGCCCATGATCCGGCGCCAGATGCTTGCGCTCCAGTGCGAGCACGTTGTCCATCACTGCGACGGCTTCCGGATAGCGTTTGAGATTGCGCAGCGCCACGCCCCAGCTGATCATCGCAGGCACCGTTCGCGCGTCTCCCTTGCCGTAGATCGTGTCGACGAGATCGAGTGCCTCGCGGCACAGGCGCTCCGATTCCGCATAGCGTTTCGCATGGCCAAGTGCGAGCGAATACGCATGCGCGATCAGCGCGCGGCGCGCAAGCGGAACATCGGTCGTCGCCTGCGCGGCGCGATAGCTGGTTTCAATCTGCGCGATCGCCTCGGGTGTGCGTCCGAGCGCCTTCAGCACCACGCTCGACACCGCCAGCATCTGCACGACGTCGTCCGACACCGCACCTTCGCGTTGCAGGCGCACCGCGTAAGAACGCTCGAGGTACGGCCACGCTTCCGCGGCGCGATCGAGATTGCTGAGCGCAATGCCGGTGGACGAATCCACGCGCGCGATCAGTAGCGGTTCGTCGATGCCATGGTCCGCGATCATCCGGCGCACCACGCCGTATTGCTCGAGCGTGTCCTGGTAGCGGCTGTTGGTCGACATGGCCGACGCGAGTGCGACGCGTGCGTTGATCTGCGCGCGCACCGAGCCGCTCGCGATCGCGGCTTCAAGCGCGCGTTCCATCAAGGATTGCACCGTCTTGCCATCACCAAGGCCGGTATGCGCACGGCCCATCGCCATGAGCAAGGCCGCGCGCGTGGCAGGATCGAGATCGGTCTGCGCATCGATGCCGGCGACGCCTTGCGCGAGCAGCTCGGTCGCCGTCGGGTTGCGACCGTCGGTATTTGCCGGGTCCGCGTCGGCAAATACGCCGGTCAGGAAATCCACCACGGCGCCGGACTTGCGCGCCTCGGACTGCGCCACGTCGCGCTGCTCGCGCGCAATGCGTCCCTGCCACACCGCGACACCGAGGCCGCCGACCAGCGATACCAGCGCGACCAACGCGAGCGCGGTCGCGAGCGCATGCCGCTGCAGGAAACGCGTGGTGCGGTAGGAAAGATTGCCGCGCCGCGCCTTCACCGGCGATTGCGCAAGATACGCGCGCACATCGTCGGCCATCGCCTCGACCGAGGCATAGCGCTGCTCAGGTTCCTTGCGCAGTGCCTTCAGCACGATCGCATCGAGATCGCCGCGCAGGCGCGCGCGCAGAGTTGCCGGTTGCAGGCTGCGCGCTTGCGCAAACGTGGCGGTCTGATCGTCCGCTTGCCCCGCGACACGCGAAGGCCGCGGCGGCTCCTGGGTCAGGATCGCCTGCTCGTACGCCGCCGGCGTCGAGCCTGATGCGCCATACGGCCGACGTCCCGTAAGCAATTCGTACAGCAGCAAGCCTAGCGCATGCACATCCACGCCGGTGGTGACCGGTCGCCCCTGGATCTGTTCCGGCGCCGCGTACTCGGGTGTGAATGCGCGCAGCGCCGTTGCGGTCGCGCTGCCGTCGGTACCTGGCTGCAGCAACTTGGCGATGCCGAAATCGAGCAGCTTCACCTGGCCGTCGGTATCGACGAGGATGTTCGACGGCTTCAGATCGCGATGCACGACGAGGCTGCGATGCGCGTGCGCGACCGCATCGCACACCGCGAGGAAAAGCGCGAGACGCTGAGCAATGCCGAGTCGACGGCTGTCGCAATACGCGACGAGCGTGGAACCGTCGACGTATTCGAGCACCAGGAAAGGCTTGCCATCCTCGGCCACGCCGCCATCGAGCAAGCGCGCGATGTTCGGATGATTGAGCGTCGCGAGGATCTGCCGCTCATCGCGAAAGCGCTGCAGCAGGGCTTCCGTATCCCAGCCCGCGCGCACGAGTTTCACGGCCGCCTGCTGCAGGTACACGCCATCGTCGCGCTCGGCAAGATACACCGCGCCCATGCCGCCGCGCCCGATCTCGCGCTGCAGGCGCCAGGCGCCGATGCGTCGACCGAGCAGTGCATCGCGCTCACGCTCACGTATCTGCGCGTTCAGTGCGTCAACGAGTTCGGGCTTCGCATTGACCAGCGCCGACGCCGCAACCGCCTCGACATCGGCGCGCAACATTGCGTCGACTTCGTCGCGGATTTTGGGCTCACCTGCGCAGGCAGCGTCGAGAAACGCAGCACGCTGATCGATCGGCAATTCGACCGCGCTGTCGAACAGTTCGCGGATGCGTTGCCAGGCGTGGCTGTCCATGTACTGTCATCTCCGCAGAAGACGGCGGGAGAGTGCCACATCCTGCGCATCGGTGATGCTTCTACACCAACGAGCTGAACTAACCGATGACGTGGTGACGAACGACGGGCCACACGCCAAAAAAACGTCAAGACGCGAGGGCGAAAAATGGATGACCCGCCTTCCGTTGTTGAAAAGTACCTCCTCCTTCCGCGGGAATGACGAGGTTCGGACGTATTCAGCGTTGCCCTGATCTGACCACGCTGTCGTTGCAACAAAGCTCCCGCGATGAACGCGGGAGCGTTGGATGCATGGGCGACTCAAACGCGCCTCAAACGCGATTGACCGGGCTGCCCGCCTCCAGTGGCTCGCGATTGAATGCGTCGCGCACGGCACCGCTGGCTTCCGACCAGGAAAGATCCGTCGACCATGGCTGCGATTCCCATTCCCCGCGCAACAGCGGTTCGGACTCGTGCCAGGTCATGCGGCCGAGCCGCGAGCGCGCTTCCCAGCCGTGGCGATAGGCCGGTTGATATTTGTCGTACGAGGAACCGTCGGCGACATAGGGCCGATCGATGTAGTTCTCGCGCCAGTAAGCGTCCTCGGTCGGGTCGATGCCCTCGGCGACGCCTTTGCCAAAGATGCCGCCGGCAATCGCGCCCACGGCGGCGCCTACCGCCGTGCCGATCGGACCGACCACTGTGCCCGCTGCCGCGCCCGCGGCCGCACCGCCGATGGCTGCGCCGACCCCTGTTCCCACAGGATGTGCGCCCGGTTCGCCGCTGATCGGATCAAGATTTTCGGACGGAATCTTTTCGCTATTCATGAGCCGCTCCAGGTTAGGTGGATGGCCACTATGGGCCTGCATGGATTAACCGTTGGGAAGCGCCGCAGCGGTTGTCGGTTGCGGTTCAGATAGCGGCAAGCGTTTGTTCGTGCGTGCGACGCGCGCTTTAGCCCTCTCCTTCAAGGAAAGGATTGGCTGGGGATGGTGTGCATGCCGCCGGGAGCATCGCGGCTGAAGCCGCTCCCACAGACAGTTGCTCCCACAATGCAGCGCGCTTTAGCCCTCCCCTTCAAGGGGAGAGTTGGGTGGGTGTCGCTCGATTTCATTCCACACCAAAGCATCGCGGCTGAAGCCGCTCCCACAGACAGTTGCTCCCACAATGCAGCGCGC
>JBDSFA010000273.1:0-4037 GCA_039919785.1 Dokdonella sp.
ATCAGCCAATCCGCCGCGGGCAAGTCCGGATCCGCGCGGAACAATACGAGCCGCACCAGGTCGGGGTGGAAATCCTCGGTGAGTGCAGCCACCACCGCGCGTACCGAGTCGGCCAATGTGGTCGCGCGCATCTGCGCCAGGGTCAGCGTATGCACGCGCACCATCAGGCTTTCGTTTTCGTGCGCAATCTCGATGAGGTCGTGCAGGCGGCGAGAGAGATCGCGATTTTTTTCTCGCAGCACATCCAGCTGATAGCTTGCCAGCGATGCGGCAGGGCCCTGCTCGCGCGGCAGCATCAGGGCCATCGCAATGTCGGGGAATTCACCGAGGAATTGCGGATGACGACGCAGATAGCTGGCGACTTCCATCGCAGTGAGACTGTCCTTGACGCTTAGTTCACTCATGGCATTCTCGTCGTAGTGTGGGCAGCGCCCATGGGTATGGCTGAGAAACTGCCTCAGCCTGCAAACATCCGTCCGTGGAGCGCTTTCCAGTCGGCATCCCAGCCTTCACATCAGCTGCTCGAGGGCGGCGGCTTCGACCATTCGCCTTCGAACACGAAACTCACCGGACCGCTCATCCACAAACGGTGGCCGGGACCTTCCCAGCTGATCTCCAGCTCACCGCCGGGTAGCGCGACGCGAACGTTGGCGTCGAGCTTAGCGCGTCGGCGTAACACCGCAACTGCCGCGCAGGCACCGGTACCACAGGCGAGCGTCTCGCCGACACCGCGCTCCCACACGCGCAGGCGGATGGCGTCGCGCGCGAGAATCTGCACAAACCCGACATTGCAGCGTTGCGGAAACGCTTCGGCATGCTCGATCTGCGGCCCCAACGCTTCAACGGGCGCCTCGTCGACGTCGTCAACCTCGACCAACGCATGCGGATTGCCCATCGACACCGCGCCAATCTCGACCTTGCGGCCGGCGACGTCGATTGCATAGCGATCCGACTCTTCGCTGGCGAGCAGCGGGATGTCGGTGGGCGCGAAGAGCGGCTCGCCCATGTCGGCGCGCACGCGGCCATCGTCGAGCAATTGAATCGCGACCGGTCCGGAAGGGCTTTCAAGTCGCGTCGCGCCGACGCCGAGCACACCTGCCCGCGCCAGCCAGCGCGCGACACAACGCAGCCCATTGCCGCATTGTCCGGCGCGCGTGCCATCGGTATTCCAGACGCCGTAGGCGAAGGCACACGATGCCTCGCGCGCAGGCTCGATCGTCAACAACTGATCGAAGCCGACCCCGAAATGGCGATCGCCGAGCAGGCGAATCGCGTTCGCATCGAGCGCAAGCGGGTGTGCACGGCAATCGATGATCACGAAATCGTTGCCGAGACCGTGCATCTTGCTGAAACGCAGATCCATGCGAGCTGCCGCGATCAGTGCGGAGCTTGCGGCGCAGCGGATGCCGGCGCGGGAACATCTTTCGGCGTCGGCTTGACCAGGTTGCCCTTGTTGCCGCAGGCAGCCAGCAGCAGCGCGACCAGCGCGAATGCAAGGGCTTGGCGAAGAAAGACGGTTCGACGACGAGGAAAATGCAGCGACATGACGAAATCCGGCAATGACGTGCGCCCAGTATAGCCGCCGTTCACCGTATCGACCGGTATGCTTGGAACCATGTCGCTGACTCCCTTCTTGATCGGCCTGTTCGCGTTCGCGGGCGTGTGCGCGTTGTTCGCCCTTGCGCAGGGCGTTCACGCGCGCGGACACTGGCGCACGCGTCGCCGTTTTGCGGCTGCCCATCGTGCGCTGTGGAGCGTGATCTTCCTTCTTCTCGCCTTGCTCGGGGCCTTCGCCGCCACCGTCTTGCTCGGCTACCGGCGCCTCGCCGCCGAGGCGCTGGTCGCGCAATTGGAGGCACATGCGCTCGGCCCGCAACACTTTGCGCTGGACATCGAGTTGCCGGACGGAACGCATCAGCGCGTGGAACTTTCCGGCGACGACTGGCAACTCGATGCGCGCGTGATCAAGTGGGACACGCGCGCCGTCGTCCTCGGCGCGCCCGCGTTGTATCGCCTCGATCGCATCACCGGGCGCTATCGCGATATCGAACAGGAGCGCGCAGCGCCGAAGAGCGTGGCCGCGTTGTCATCGGCATCGACAGTGGATCTGTGGACACTGAAACAGCGCTTTCCCCGCTACCTGCCCTGGGTCGACGCCGACTACGGCAGTGCGGCGTATCTGCCACTCGTTGACGGCGGCCGCTACACCGTGACGCTGGCGGCCGCGGGTGGATTGATCGCACGCGCCGCAGATACGGCGACGGCACAGAAACTCGATGGCGCCGCTGGCACACCGTAGTGTGTGCAGTGCACGCGTTGTTTGCAGCCCTCAAACCGGCATGGCCCGCGGCAAAAGGCGGCGGCGGTCAGTGCACGGCGAACGGCCGCAATCCAAGCCGGTGATTTCACGCCTTCGACGCAAGGGCTTTTTCGTAGCGACGCGCATCCTGCCCATCTTCGTAGTAGCGCTGATGCGCCCCGAACAGGCGATAGCCACTGCTTTCGTAGAGGCGCTGTGCCGCCACGTTGTCGGAACGCACTTCCAGCCGCAAGCGGCGACTGCCTTGGCGGTGTGCCGCCTGTTCGACCGCGTCGAGCAGAACGGCGCCGATGCCGTTGCCGCGTTCGCTGGCCGCGACCGCGATGGAGTAGAGGCGCGCGATGTCACTGCCAAGGCGACGGAAAATGACCGCGGCACCGACAATCCGCCGCTCGCTCACCACGACCAGCACATCGGCGCTGAGGCTGCCCAGGTGCCGGTGCCACTGGCGCTCGCTCATGCGGTCGACCGCAAAGCTCGACTGCTCGAGGGCAACCAGCGCGTCGAGATCATGGTCGGTGGCCCGGCGCACGTGCGCGTCGGGCAACGCGTTGCGCAAGGAGGGGCGGAGTTGGGTGGCGGCGAGCACGGCGCGCAGCCTAGACCTAGCAGGCTCCGACCGCAATGCGGCGCGACAACTCGTCCACGTCCGAGCATGGCATTGACGGACGCACAGGAACGCACTGCACGCGCGCTCATGGCTGTGTCAAACTGCGCGCCGCCAGTCGCCCCTGCCACGCCGCCCTCGCTATTGCCGTCGTGCCGATGGCCCTGCTGCGCAGCGACCCGAAGCGGCCGTTCCCTCGATCCTTTATCCAGGCGTTCCACATGAGCCGGCTGGTCATCGTCGTTGAAAGAGCGTCGGACTGGGGCTCGTACTACCCATCGGACAATGTCGTCACCGCGCAGGACTATCTGAAAGAGCCGATCGGCGCCGACGACGAGCGCACGCAGGTCATCAATCTGTGCCGCAGCTACAAATACCTGGGCACTGGCTACTACGTGTCCTTGCTGGCCGAGGCGCGCGGGCACCGCGTGATTCCGTCGGTGCGTGCGATCAACGATCTGCGTCGACGCTCGCTGTACGGTCTCGACATCGAAGACCTCAACGCAAAGCTTGGCAAATTCTTGCCGGCTGGCGGTCGCGACACCACCGATTTTGGCGTATTGCTCTACTTCGGCGAGACCTCGTATCCGGCGCTGGAAGACCTCGCGCGCCAGATATTCGATGCGTTTCCGTGTCCGATCCTGCGCATCGAATTCGAGCGCGAACGGGTCTGGCAAATCGCCGCGATCAAGCCCGCCGGTCTGCACACGCTGTCAGATCCGCAGGAAGACGCATTTGCCCAATCGCTCGACAAATTTTCCAAGAAGCTCTGGCGCAAGCCGCGCGCACGCAAGAAATTCCGTTTTGACCTCGCAATGCTGGCCGATCCCGGCGACCCGATGCCACCGTCGAACAAGCGCGCGTTGAAGGCGTTCATCGAAGCCGGCGCCGAGCTCGGCATCGAAGTGGACACGCTGTCAAAGAACGACTACAGCAAACTCGCCGAATACGACGGCCTGTTCATCCGCGAAACGACCGCGCTGGATAACCACACCTACCGTTTCGCGAACAAGGCCGAGAAGGAAGACATGGTCGTCATCGACGATCCCAGCTCGATCCTGAAATGCACCAACAAGATCTACCTGCACGACCTCATGAAGTCGCGCAAGC
>JBDSFA010000351.1:0-4141 GCA_039919785.1 Dokdonella sp.
ACGCCGAGTACCGCGGTTTCCGTCTCGATTGTCGCGCGCAGCCATGCCGCCGTGTCTTCGCTCCAACGCAGGCGTTCACTGACCATCGCGGGTGATCCGGTGACGATCACGCCGGCATAGCCGCGCGTGTCGGCGGGCAACTCCTCCCCGAGATCGACGCGCGCAATATCGACGTCCGCGCGATGCAGTCCGAGGCCGCGCTGGAACCAGTCCGGGAAATCCCCGCGTCGCGCACGCAATTCCGGCAAGGTGCTGCCAGTCTGCACGATCAGGAATCGCGATGCGGGTCGTGAATCAATCTGTCGGCGGAAGGACATGAATGACTTCGGGTATCGTGGTGATGCCTCGTGCAACCTGCGCCGCGGCGGAGGCACGCAACGGCCGCATGCCTTCCTCGAACGCAGTCCGGGTCAGTTTCTCCAGATCCATGTTTGGCTGGATCAGCGCGCGGATACCCGATGAGATGCGCAGCATTTCATAGATGCCGGTGCGGCCAAGGAAGCCGGTCTTGCGACATTCGACGCAGCCTACCGGGCCATAGTTTTTTACCGGCGGAGCCAGGTGCCAACGGTGCGTCAGCGCCGCCCACGCCTGCACATCGAGCGGCGCTTCCGCCTTGCAATGAGGGCATAGAGTGCGCACGAGTCGCTGTGCGACGACGCCGGTGAGCGTCGACTGGATCAGGTAGTTGGGTACGCCCAGATCAAGCAGGCGAGTCAGCGCGCTCGGTGCATCGTTGGTGTGCAGGGTCGACAGCACCAGGTGTCCGGTCAGTGATGCCTGCACCGCCATCTGCGCGGTCTCGAGGTCGCGGATTTCGCCCACCATGATGATGTCCGGATCCTGACGCATCAGGGTGCGCACACCGGCCGCAAAATCGAGGTCGATCGCGTTGTGCACCTGCATCTGGTTGAACTCAGGCGAAACCATTTCGATCGGATCTTCGACCGTGCAGACGTTGATGTCCGGCGTCGCCAGTACCTTCAGGGTCGAATACAGCGTCGTTGTCTTGCCCGAACCGGTGGGGCCGGTGACAAGCACGATGCCGTGGGGGCGATCGACGAACTCACGCCACAGTTTCTCTTCGTCCGGTGCGAAACCGAGCTGGCGGAACTCCTTCACCACGATGTCCGGGTCGAAGATGCGCATCACGATCTTTTCACCGAATGCGGTCGGCATGCTGGACAGACGTAGTTCGACTTCGCGCCCACCCTGCGAGCGTGTCTTGATGCGACCGTCCTGCGGTCGTCGCTTCTCGGCGACATCCATGCGACCGAGGATCTTGATGCGCGACGTGACGGCGGTCATCACCGGGGTTGGCAGGTCGAACACCTTCTGCATCACGCCATCGATGCGGAAGCGGATATTGCTGGTGTCGCGACGCGGCTCCAGATGGATGTCCGAGGCACGCTGATCGAATGCGTACTGCAGCAGCCAGTCGACGATGTGCACGACATGCCGATCGTCGACGCCGACATCACCGGTCTTGCCGAGCTCCACAAGCTGCTCGAAATTGAGGATCGAGCGACCGTCGCTGAGATCGTTCTTGGCATCCTTGGCGCGCTGGATGGAGCGCTGCACGCTCCACCATTCGGTCAGATAGCGGCCGACGTCGAGCGGACTGGCGACGACGCGCTGGATATCCCGGCGCAGGATATGGCCGAGGTCGGTGATCCAGCGCGTGTCGAACGGTTCCGACGTCGCGAACACCACCTGCATCTCGCTGACCGCAACGGGCAGGATGCGGTAGCGCTGCGCGTAGGCGTGGCTGACGACCTGGGTGACCGCCCCGACATCGATCTTCATTGGATCGATCTTGAGATAGGGCAGGGAAGCCCGATCCGCCAGCCACTGGGTCAGCACTTCGAGACTCAGTGGCTTATCCGGGTGGCGGCCGTCAGTGAGCTTCAGGTTTGCGACCAGTACCAGCGGATGCAGCTCGGTGCGGCCGCGCGCGGTGCGCACATCGGCGCGCACGCGCTTGCCGTCGGCATCGCTGAGCACGCCATCGCCGACCAGCGCAGCGAGTGTCTCGTCGAGGTCGAGACGTCGATGCAGGCCGAGTTCGGCTGCCACTCCGGGTTTTGAACCCGGCGGAATCGGAGTCACGCTGGCCATATCGTCGAGTCTGCGCTGCGCATCGACCGTTATACTAGCGTGCTTTTCGCGTGCAACTTTGTGAGCCGGCGCATGCCAGGACCGACATTCCAGGAAATCATTCAGACGCTCAATGCCTATTGGGCGGGGCAGGGCTGCGTGCTGATACAGCCGCTCGACACGGAGGTGGGTGCAGGCACCTTCCATCCGGCGACGTTCTTGCGCTCGATCGGCCCCGAGCCTTGGGCTGCAGCCTATGTGCAGCCCTCCCGACGGCCGACCGATGGCCGTTACGGCGACAACCCGAACCGGTTGCAGCACTACTACCAATATCAGGTGGTGATGAAGCCGAACCCCGACGACATCCTCGATCTGTACATTGGCTCGCTCAAGGCGCTCGGCGTCGATCCGCTGGTGCACGACCTTCGTTTCGTCGAGGACAACTGGGAATCGCCGACGCTCGGCGCCTGGGGACTCGGCTGGGAAGTCTGGTTGAACGGCATGGAAGTCACCCAGTTCACCTACTTCCAGCAGGCGGGCGGCCTCGAATGTCGGCCGGTCACCGGCGAGATCACCTACGGACTCGAACGCCTCGCGATGTACCTGCAGAACGTTGACAACGTGTTTGATCTGGTCTGGGCGAATGCACCGCACGGAACGGTCACGTATGGCGACGTGTTTCACCAGAACGAAGTCGAGCAGAGCACCTACAACTTCGAGCATGCGAACGTCGCCGAATTGTTGCGCTGGTTCGATGTCTGCGAAGGCGAAGCGAAAAAGCTGGTGGAAGCCGGCTTGCCGCTGCCCGCGTACGAACAGGTCACCAAGGCCAGCCATACGTTCAACCTGCTCGACGCACGTCGAGCGATCAGCGTGACCGAACGTCAGCGCTTTATCCTGCGCGTGCGCACGCTGTCACGCGCAGTCGCTGAGGCGTACTACGCGCAACGCGAGAAGCGTGGCTTCCCTGGACTCAAGAAAGACCTGGGCCTCAAGAAAAACAACACGGAGGTCGCATGATGTCGGTCGCCAGCACGCCCTCCCTGCTGATCGAGCTGGGCACCGAAGAACTGCCGCCGAAGGCGCTCGATGAACTGAGCGCTGCATTCGCGAAGGGTGTTTGTGACGGACTGACCAAGCGCGGCATCGCGGCCGACATCGCGAACGCGAAAGCGTATAGCTCGCCGCGACGGCTTGCAGTGTGGATTCCAGGCGTTGCAGCTGCGCAGCCGGACCAGTCGCAGGAGCGCCGAGGCCCCGCCTGGAATGCAGGGTTCGATGCGAACGGCGCGCCGACCAAGGCGCTGACCGGTTTCGCGCACAGTTGCGGCATCGAGGTCGCTCAGCTGGAAAAACTCGAAACCGACAAGGGTGCCTGGTTCGTGCATCGCGCGCAGAAGCCGGGCCAGCCCACCGCAAGTTTGATTCCGGAGATTGTCGCCGAGTCATTGAAGGCATTGCCGATCCCCAGGCCGATGCGCTGGGGCGACCACGACTACAGCTTCGTGCGACCAGTGCATTGGCTGGTCATGCTGCATGGGAATACCATGGTCGATGGCGAGATTCTCGGTCTCAAATCCGGACGCTGGTCGCGCGGTCATCGCTACCACCATCCGCAGCCAATCCATATCGTCGATGCGGACTCGTGGCTGGAAGCACTGCTTGCGGCGAAGGTGATCGCAGACCCGGCTGCGCGCCGTGCGCGCGTACGCAGCGAAGTTGAACGCGTTGCGGGGCAGACGGGCGGCGTACCGCGTCTGTCCGAAGGCCTGCTCGACGAAATCGCGAATCTGACCGAATGGCCGGTAGCGATTGCGTGCACTTTCGACATTGAATTCCTCGCCGTACCGCAGGAAGCGCTGGTGATGACGATGGAGACGAACCAGAAGTTCGTGCCTGTCCTCGATAAAGACGGAAAATTGACGGAACATTTCATCGGCGTCGCGAATATCGAATCGAAGGATCCAGCCGAGATCCGCAAGGGCTATGAACGCGTGATCCGTCCGCGTTTTGCCGATGCGAAATTCTTCTACGACGAAGACCT
>JBDSFA010000466.1:0-3024 GCA_039919785.1 Dokdonella sp.
CGTTGGCGAGCTTGATCGCTCCATAAAACGTCAGCCAGTGCAGCGCCACCAGCACGCCGATGCCCGCGTAGGCGAGCATCAGTCGTGGCGAAATCGCGCGCAGGCCACGCCATGTGCGCGGCAGCAAGGCCAGCGCCGCGATGACGATCAGCATGCGCCACCAGACCAGCGGCAGCGCCGTCAGCGAGATCAACTTGCCGAGGATGGCGGTGAAGCCCCACAGCAGCACGCAGGAATGAATCTGCAACTGCGCCTTGGTCGAGGACGCCAGTTCGGTCACGGGTCGGAATCGGGCATGGAAGGGATGTTGGCTGGGGCGACCCGCAATTATGGCGCAAGGCCGGGTCCTGTCGTTCGCAGCGACGCGTTCTTGTGGGCTGCTCAGCCGTTCGCGGTCGCCTCGGCAGACGATGGCTCCGTCGACGAAGGCGCCAACTCATGCCAGGCCCCATCGCGCATGACTTCGAGCGGCCGGTAGCGCGCCTTGTAGTGCATCTTCGGGTGGCCTTCGATCCAGAAGCCGAGGTAGAGGTAGGCGAGCGCTTGCTCGCTGGCAATGCGCAACTGACTGAGTATCGCGAATGTGCCGAGGCCGCGAGCACCTTCGTCGGGATCGAAGAACGTGTAGACGGCCGACAAGCCGGTCGCGCAGAAGTCGGTGACGGCGAGCGCGACCAGTCGACCGGCCGCGCGAAATTCGATGAAACGGGTGGGGCTCCACGCAGTGTAGAGAAAGCGCGCGAAATCCTCCGGGCGTGCGTCGTCCATGCCGCCGTCCGGATGGCGCGCACACAGGTACCGCTGATAGAGCGCAAAGTATTCGTCGCTGTAGTTGGCCGACACCATGCGCAACGTGAGATCGGCATTGCGCGCGCTACAGCGGCGCTGGGCGCGGTCGGGAAGAAAACGTGCTACCGGCACGCGGCAGGCGATGCAGGCCCGGCAACCGCTGCATTGTGGGTGATAGACATGGCCGCCGGCGCGGCGATAACCGCGCTGCACCGCCACGTCGTAGATATGCGGCAGCTGCGGCGCGCTGGGATCGATGACGATGTTCTGCGCCGTACGCTCCGCGAAGTAGCCGCAGGGGTGGGGCAGGGTCTGGAAGAGGCGGACGACATCCGAGCGCATGCGCTCATTCTATCTCGCATGCCTCGTTATGCGCACGGCAGATATCGTGTCGGCAGCCGACCCGACAACGGATCGAAATCAGTGCGACAACTGGGTCACTGCGATCAGGATGGCGACGCCAACGATCAGGGTCAGTACCACGAGTTTCACCCGCCGTGATGCGAGGCGGTGACCGCTCACGTCACCGGCGCCGCGTGAGGCGGCAAGTTCATCAGCGAATCGCGTTGCCGGTTCGAGTCCGGCATCGCGCAAGACCTGGCGTGCCCGCGTCTGGTCCTCGGAGCGAACCACTGAAACCTGCGGCCACTCGTCGCGGTCACCTTTCGCGGTATAGCTGAATTTCTTCCAGTCGGCGCCCTGGTATGCGCGGCGGTTGCTGACCGACGTCTGGATACCTTGTTCGGCCATCAACGCGACCACGCGATGTACGTTTTCCATTCGCGGCGATGTGTAGATCTGGCGCATGCGGCAATCTCGTGACTATTCTTGGGGGTTATTCCGGGCGCAGGCGGATCAGGCCTTCCTGCGCGGTCGAGGCGACCAGACGGCCATCCTCGCTGTAGATCATGCCGCGGGCGAGGCCACGGCCGCCTTGGGCGGTGGGACTGTCGCATGAATACAGCAACCATTCGTCGGCGCGGAACGGACGATGGAACCACAGCGCATGGTCGAGACTCGCGACCTGCACGTTGCGCTGCAAGAATGAAATGCCGTGCGGAAACATCGTCGTGCCGATCAAGTGGAAGTCCGACGCATACGCGAGCAACGCGCGATGCAGCACCGGATTGTCCGCGACGCGGCTGGAAAGGCGGAACCAGACCTGCTGGAACGGTGGCCGCTTCGGCGGATTGAGCTCGTCGCGCGGATACACGTGGCGAAATTCGAACGGACCGGAACGCCCGAACCAGCGCTGCAGCTTGGTAGGCAGTTTTGCGAGTTCATCGCCAGGCAGCGGGCTGGTCTGCTCCAGGTCATCGGGTTTTGGCACGGTGGGCATCGGCAACTGGTGCTCGACGCCCGCTTCCTCGTCCTGGAACGACGCGGCGAAATTGAAGATGGGTTGCCCGTGCTGGATCGCGGTCACGCGGCGCATCGAAAAACTGCCGCCATCGCGTGTGCGCTCGACGTGATAGAGGATCGGCTGCTCGATATCGCCGGCGCGCAGGAAGTAGGCATGCAGCGAATGCGCGCTACGCCCGCCGTCGACCGTTTGCTGCGCCGCCGACAAGGCCTGCCCGAGCACCTGGCCACCGAACACGTAACGCGTGCCGATGTCGCGGCTCTCGCCACGGAAGAAATTGTCTTCGAGGCGTTCGAGCTGGAGCAGGGACAGCAATTCTTCGACAGGCGAGGGGGGCATGGGCACGCGGGTTGGAAGACGGCGCGCAAGTATAGCGGCGTGCTGGCTGATGCGGGATTCAGCATGCAGGAAGTGCCGGCTTTCGAACATGTGCCTAGGCGTTGGCGCTGTCCGAACGTGTCGGCCACAACAAAGCGGCGGTCGCACTCGCCAACAAGACCGCGCGACGGCTCTGGGCAGCCGAACACCGCCGAGCGAGTTTTAATCCCGATCACGTCAGCGTGTGCCGCACGTCGGCTTCAGCACACTAACGTTCCCATCCCGCGTTGCACCAAGTGAAACGTAGATAGCGTCGAGTCGGTCCCCGGGACGACAAAACTGATAACTTTTCTGGCCCTAAGTGGCCGATTGAACGCGTGGCTTCGTCCTGGCGGATTCCATCATGACCCGAGCAATCGCTGCTCATCGAAAGGCCGTATACGACCAACGGAAGTCACCAAGGGACACGTGCACCCGCTTCGCCTGCCATCAAGCAAATCACTCGGTCACTTGCAGGCATCGGATCGGCCCACGAGTTCAGGAACGGTCGGCAA
>JBDSFA010000084.1:0-6785 GCA_039919785.1 Dokdonella sp.
CAGCCAATCCAGCGCACGCGCCACCGCGGGAAAGCGTTCGCGCACGACCGGCTCGAACACGTTGACCGTGGCAGCACCCGAAACGAAGCGCGGAATTGTCAGACGCGGCGCGTTGCGTGTCAAATCCTGGGCTTGAAACAACTCGATCGTCGGCACCCTGACGCCGGGGTCGACGACGACAAACCAGCGCTCAGGCAGGTCGATGGCCCTCAGGCGTTCGCCGATACCCTCGGCCCAAGCGCTATGCCCGTGCACGAAGACCGGCACGTCGGCACCCAGCTTGAGGCCAATGGCGGCCAGGGCATCGTCGTTCAGATTCGTGTTCCACAGCGCATTGAGCGCCACCAGCACCGTTGCCGCATCCGAACTGCCGCCGCCGAGACCGCCACCCATCGGGATGCGCTTGTCGATCGCGATATCGACGCCCAACCGACTGCCCGTTGCCGTCTGCAGTGCCTGCGCTGCACGCACCGCGAGATCGTTTTCCGGAGCAATCCCGGGCAACGGGTCATGCCGATGAATCAAGCCGTCCTCGCGCACGCGCAGGCGCACGAGATCGCCCCAATCAAGTAACTGGAAGACCGTTTCCAGCAGGTGATAGCCGTCTTCGCGGCGGCCGACAATATGCAGGAACAGGTTCAGCTTGGCCGGAGCAGGCCAATCGCTCCAACCCTGCCCTTGCCCGACCCGAGCTGACGCGAGCACGGCCGCATTCACTCCAGCGTCCATTCGCGGATCGAAAGACGCACCTTGTAGCTACCCTTGGCTGCAAAAATCTTGCTCGGCAGCGGCGGATCGTGCGCGGGGTCGTAGTCGAGAAACTGCACCTTCCAGCCCGCCTGATCAATCTGCGCCGGCAAGCCATCTGCGCGAAATTCGATCTGCGCCACTCCGGACGCGCGTGCTCCGCGCGCCCACGCGACGAGTTCCGCCACCGGCACGCGCCAGCCAAGTTCGCGTTCGAGCAGTGCTGATGCGTCATCGCCCGCGATCGCCGCATCGCGCAAGCCTTCGAGCACGACGTGACCTGGCCCGCCGGAAAGCGTCCACGTCTTGCCGGTGACCGGCGCATGCACGCTAAAGCGAAACTGGCGGTCGTGTTGACTCCATTCGAGCGAACCGCTGCCGCCATCGTGCCCATCGGAAACGCCGAGCCGCCCCCGCAAGGTCCATGCGCTCTGCGCCGCCAGCGCCTGTTCCCGAACGACCTGACGCGACAATGCGTCCGCATCAGGTGGGCTGTGTTTCACGTGCTGGCCAGCGCACGCCGTCAGCGCCAGCACGAGCGCCAGCCACGTGGCGCCGCGCAAAATACGACGACTCATGTGGTCAGCCGCTTGATGGCCTCGATCAGGGTCTTGTTTCCGGCGTCCTTCTTGCGTCCCTGATCCCAGATGCGGCGCGCTTCGTCGCGATCGCCCTTGACCCACAGCACTTCGCCCAGGTGCGCGGCAATGTCCGCATCGGGCTGTTTCGCGAAGGCACGGCGCAGGCTCTCCAGCGAGGCATCGAGATCGCCCATGCGGTAACGCAACCAACCCATGCTGTCGATGATCGCTGGCTCATCGGGCTTGAGCTTCAGCGCGCGCTGGATGAGCTCCAGCGCTTCCCCGTGCTTCGCGGAATCGGCACGGTCGGCGCGATCGGCCAGCGTGTAACCCAGCGCATTCATCGCCTCGGCATCGTCCGGCTTGAGTTCGATCACGCGGCGTAGATCGTGTTCGCCTGTGGCGAGGTCTCCCTCGTCGACCGCCAGCAATGCACGCGCGTACAGAAGACGCGGATCATCTGGCAACGACGCGAGCGCCCGCGCATAGACGGCCAATGCGTCGTTTGGATGAGCTTTGCGCAGAAGGTCCGCTTCAAGCAGGTAGGCACTGCCAAGTTGGTCGCTGTCGTCGGCGGTCTGCGACTGCACCTGGTGCAGGAAATCGAGCGCTGGCTGAGTGCGGCCAAGCTGGTCAAGCACGACCGCTTCACGCAATTGTGCATCGAACCAGTGCTCATCCTCATCGGAGATCGTGCGGTACCAAGCAAGCGATTCATCGCGCTTTTCAATCATCTCGGCAATCTGGCCGAGCAGGTAGAGACGCTTGCCTGCACGTGCAGATTTGTCCGCATTGAGCTCGCGATACAACGTCTGCAACGCGGGCTTGTCATCCGCGCGCGCTGCGTACGCGGCGCGCGCACCATAGGTAATGTCATCCTGCGGTCCATTCGCAAGTGCACGCGCAGCGCCTGCGTTGTCGCCACTGTCGGCGAGTAACGCCGCGTAGCCACCGCGCAAGCGCTGGCTGTCGCGATTGCCTCGCAGTGCCTCGGCGTAGATCGCGCGCGCAGCCGTCTTGTCGCCCCGATCCAATGCCAGACGCGCGCTCCAGGCGTACCCATCCTCGCCATGAAAACGGATCACTGCTGCGTCCGCAAGGCGTTGTGCCAATGCCTTGTCGTCAAGCTTGAAGGCAAGCTGGCTCACGGCAACCCAGTTCGATTCCTTTGCCGCAAGATGTTCGCTCGTCGCCAGACGTTCGAGCAGATGCGCCGCGACCGGCTTGTCCTCGACGCTCAACAGGACCTGCGCAATCAAGCGCCAAGCCTCGTCGCCGCCATTTGTCGCCAACGCTTCAAGGTCGGCGTACGCGTCGCCAACACGGTTCTCACCGAGCGCAAGCCATGCGCGCGTCTCTCTGATGCCGGGGTCCCTGGGCGCAAGTTGCTGCCAGCGCTGCAACGCACGTCGTGCCAGCGACCAGTCCTTGACCGACAATGCCAGCCGCGCCCCCTCTTCGCTGAGCGCGGGATCGGGCGAGAGTTCCGCCGCCTCCGTGAACCCCCTCGCGCTGCCTGCAAGATCGTTGTTCTGCAACGCGAATTGCGCGGCGAGCAGCTTGAGCGGGAGATCCGCCTCAACTGACACCGGCGTTACCGCGGGTTTGGCAGCAGCGCTTGCCGGCGCTTTCGGCTTCACGTTCGAACAGGCGCCGAGCACGAGCATCAAGACCATGCATACAGCCTGGATGGCGTGCTTGTTTGGATCGCGAAGTGCGCGTGCAAAATGCATGCAAAGCCTTGTGTTGCTTGATATCGCGGAACAGCGCCCGCACAATTCGCGACAGTTGCCGCCGACGATGCGTCCAATCCGGGCGACGTGATGACTAGCTTAGCCGATCTCGTCTACCGCTTTCGGTCAAAAACCGCGGTGATCGCCGGGATTGGACCGCAACACGTTCGGTCTTTCTCCTGACGCCTGTTTCCCTATGGCTCTCGTCGCTCTCGGACTCAACCACCAGACTGCCCCGCTCGCCTTGCGCGAACGCGTCGCCTTCCCGGCCGACGCGACTTCGCCTGCGCTGGTGGAGCTGCTGGCCGAACCCGGCGTGCGCGAAGCGGCGATCCTGTCGACCTGCAACCGCACCGAGCTCTACTGCTCTGTCGACACCGGCGCCGAAGCAGCACCGTCCGAATGGTTGCACCGCCACCAGGATCTGACCCGCGCGCGGGTCGACGAGTTCCTCTATCGCCATCACGATGCGGATGCCGTGCGGCACCTTTTCAGGGTCGCGACCGGACTCGAGTCGATGGTGCTGGGCGAACCGCAGATTCTCGGCCAGGTCAAGGATGCCTACGCCCTCGCACGCGGCGCACAAACCCTCAAGGCGCCGCTCGAACGCCTGTTCCAGAACACCTTTGCGGTGGCCAAGCGTGTGCGTTCGGATACGCGCATCGGCGCGAACACGGTATCGGTTGCATTCACGGCCGTGCGCCTCGCCGAACGCGTCTTCACCGACCTTCGCGAAGCCTGCGTGCTGCTGATTGGCGCCGGCGAGACGATCGAACTGGCCGCGCGTCATCTCGCCGAAGCCAAGGTACGGCGCATGATCGTCGCCAACCGCACGCTCGAAAACGCGCAGACGCTGGCAACGCGCTTCGGCGGCTACGCCATATCGCTCACTGATCTGGGCAAACATCTTGCCGAAGCGGATATCGTGATTTCATCGACTGCGAGCCGCGAACCGGTGCTGAAGCGCGAACAGGTCGTCGCCGCGATAGCAGCGCGCCGGCGTCGACCGATGTTCCTGGTCGACATCGCCGTGCCGCGCGACATCGACCCCACGGTCGCGGATCTCGACGACGTCTATCTGTACACCATCGACGACCTGCGCCAGGTCGTCGATGAAAACATGCGCTCGCGCCGCGAGGCAGCGCGCGAAGCCGAAGCGATGATCGAATTGTCGGTCGAACACTACATGGGCTGGTGGCGTGCGCTCGACGCGCACAATCCCGTGATCGATCTTCGTCGAATCGCCGAAGCCAATCGCGACGAAACATTGGCCAAGGCACAGGCCCTGCTTGCGCGCGGCAAGTCGCCGCAGGAAGCGCTCGCCTTCCTCGCCAACACACTGACCAACAAGCTGCTGCATGCGCCCAGCGCCAATCTGCGCGCCGCCGCTTTGCGCGGCGATGCCGAGTTGCTGCATGCAGCACAACGCCTGTTTGACACGGGCAGCGACGACCCGCGCGAACGTTAGCTGCGCTCCGTAGTCGCAGGGCGGATCAAGACGCAAAGCGCCGGATCCGCCACTGCGCGGCTTGATCCAGCCTACTCGGTGTCGAATCTCGACCTGCACCGCGACAACAAATCCGGCCTTTGCCGATTCCCTATTCCCGATTCCCTACTCCCGGCCTTCCATGCAAATCAGCATTCGACGCAAACTCGAACAACTCGCCGAGCGCCATGAAGAGCTTGAGCACATGCTCGCCAGCCCGGAAGTCCTCGGCGATGTAAAACGCCTGCGCGACGTCTCGCGCGAACATTCGCAACTGACACCTCTGACGGAAGCGCTGCGCGCCTACGACGAGGCCGGCAGCGCACTCGATTCAGCGCAGGCGATGTTGCGTGATCCGGAAATGAAAGATCTGGCGACCGAGGAAGTCGCGATGCTGGAGAACGAACGAGCGACGCTGGAGGACGATCTCAATCGCCTGCTGATCCCGAAGGATCCGCGCGACGAAGGCAATCTGTTCCTTGAAATCCGCGCCGGCACTGGCGGGGATGAAGCCGCCATCTTCGCTGGCGACCTCTTGCGCATGTACCTGCGCTACGCGGAGCGACGTCGCTGGGCCGTTGAGATTCTTTCGGCAAGCGACGGCGAGCATGGCGGCTACAAGGAAGTCATTGCGCGCGTCGAAGGCGCCAGCGCATTTTCGCGATTGAAATACGAATCGGGCACGCACCGCGTGCAGCGCGTGCCGGCGACCGAAGCGCAGGGACGCATCCACACCTCGGCAGCGACCGTTGCGATCCTGCCCGAACTCGATGAGGTCGACGACATCGAGATCAATCCGGCCGACCTCAAAACTGATACGTTCCGCGCATCGGGCGCCGGCGGTCAGCACGTCAACAAGACCGACTCAGCGATCCGCATCACGCATCTGCCGAGCGGCATCGTCGTCGAATGCCAGGACGAGCGGAGTCAACACAAGAATCGGGCGCGCGCGTTGTCATTGTTGAAAGCACGCCTGCTCGACGATGCACAATCGAAGCAGGCTGCGGTGCAAGCGGCTTCACGCAAGCTGCAGGTCGGTTCCGGCGACCGCAGCCAGCGCATCCGCACCTACAATTTCCCGCAAGGCCGCATCACCGACCATCGCATCAACCTGACGCTGTATCGCCTGCCGGAAATCGTAGCGGGTGATCTGGATGAGCTCGTGGATGCGTTGACGCGGGAGGATCAGGCGGATCAGCTGCAGCTGCTCACGACCTCGACCTGAGCGTCACAGCACACGACCGATCACATCGGTTTCGAGCTTCGCGGCGGGATTGAGCGCGACGGCTTGGCCTGCGCTCAGACTCTCGCCCGTGGCGGGATTTTTCCAATCACACGGGGGTGGCGTGCGACCTGAGAGTGTGAAGCAGACCGGGACCAGCGCAACGCCAGCCATCGAATATCCCCCAACGACTTCCGTGGCGAAAGTCCACTTCTTCACCGACGCCATTGCCGCGTGCGTGAGTCGTGCGTCCGCTTTCGGTCCGTCCTCATACGGCGCAACGTCAGTTACCACACCGGTTCCGGTGTAATGCACGAGCAGTACGACTTCTCCCTGTTTCCCTTCCCTGGCAGCCTCGGTCGGATAGTGGGCAGAAGCCAGTTTGCCGTAATAGGCACCCGTAGCTGCGCCAAGCAAGCGCATCTCATATCCTTCGGCAACGGGCTTGAATTCGAGCGATATCGACAAATGCGACTCCGTGGCCATCGGCTGTCCATTGACCTTACCGGGACTGAAATGCCAGCCCCTAATCGCCTTCTCGAGCCTCGCATGAACTGTCGGCACTTGCTCGTCGTCGGTCGTGAGCTTCGTGATATTTCCGCTGGCATCGAGCGAAATGTCCCAGCTCACACTTAAGACAACCAATGTCGGCTCCTTCGCTTCGATAACCGCCGAGGCGAGCAGCAAAAATGCCACGGCTGATGCATACGCAATGCTTGTCCGCACGACGATCTCCTCGATGGAAACGGTGCCGCGATCCGCGGCGTCGACGAGTATATCGCACGAACCGGAAACGCCGCCCCGCCTTCAGGCCGACTCTGACGGGCCAGTCAACAGCCGCTCGACAATCGAGCAGTACAAGGCCGGCAACCGCTCAAGCTCATCCAACGCCACATGCTCATCCACCTTGTGAATGCTCGCATTAATCGGGCCGAGCTCAACGACTTCGGCACCGAGTGGCGCGATGAAGCGACCGTCGGACGTGCCACCGCCGGTGCTCAATTCCGGTTCGATGC
>JBDSFA010000002.1:0-23122 GCA_039919785.1 Dokdonella sp.
ATCAATCCGTTCGGTCGCGTTGGTTCGACCGCGATCTTCGTGCCTGGCTACGATGTAGACGCCTGCGGCGGCACCGATCAGGGAGTAATACTCGCGAACTGGCAGAACGGCGCGAAGATCAGCAGCAATTCGTGGGGCGCGACCACTCCGCCAACGACGTATGAGGAGTCGGATCAGGCGTATGACGCAGGCGTACGCGATGCCGACCCCGGAACCAGCGGCAATCAGCAGATGATCTACGTTTTTGCGGCAGCGAACGACGGTCCGGACCCGGCAACGGTGTCTTCTCCGGGTGCAGGCAAGAATGTCATCACGGTGGGCGCTTCGGAAAACAAGCGTCCGGACTGGACCGACGGCTGCAGCACGCCAGGCACGGGCGCGGACAACCCGAACGATGTGATCGATTTCTCCAGCCGCGGCCCGGCTCCGGGACAGCGGGCGAAGCCCGAAGTCATCGGTCCGGGAACGCATATCCAGTCTGGCGCGAGCAACTATTCGAGCTATGACGGCTCGGGTGTCTGCGACAAGTATCATCCGACGGGTCAGACTATCTTCGCCGCTTCGTCCGGCACCAGTCATTCGACGCCGGCAACGGCGGGTATCGCCTCTTTGGCTTACTGGTGGATCCAGCAAGGCGGTGCCGGCGCGGCAGCGGGAGTGCTGGACGAAATCGGCGGCAATCGCCCGCCCAGTCCTGCGCTGATGAAGGCGTGGCTGATCAGCCATCCGAGTTACCTCACCGGTGTCGACGCGAATGACAACCTGCCGAGCAACAATCAGGGCTACGGCATGCCGAACATGAGTGACATGTTCGGCAGCACACCGAAAGTCCTGCTCGACCAGAGCGAAGTATTCGACAACTCCGGCGAAACGCGCAGCTACACCTGGGGTGTCGTCGATGCGGGCAAACCCGTGCGCCTCGCGATGACCTACACGGATGCTCCGGGTGCGCTCGGCACCAGCCCGCAGGTCAACAATCTTGATCTCAAGGTCGAGATCGACGGCCAGACCTATCTGGGCAACCACTTCAGCCACCAGTACAGCACGACCGGTGGCGCAGCGGACACGAAGAACAACTACGAGGCAGTGTTCCTGCCGGCTGGCACCATCGGCGACGTAACGATTACCGTCACGGCCACCAATATCGCTGGCGACGGCGTGCCGGGTGCGGGCGACGCGACCGATCAGGACTTCGCCCTGGTCTGCAGCAACTGTTCGCAGTCAACTACCTTCACGCTGGCGACAGCGAGTCACGCCGCGGAAATGTGCGTCGGCACCGACTTCACATCGACGATCAACGTCGGCTCGATCCAGAGCTTCGTCGATCCGGTGACACTCGCGCTGACCGGTGCGCCGGCAGGAGCAACGTCAGGCGTAACTCCGACCTCGATCGTTCCCGGCAACAGCGCGACCGTCTCGGTGACCGACTCGGCCAGCGTTGTCGCTGGCGACTACGCGATGACCTTGACGGGTACGTCGGGATCAATCGTCAAGACGCTGGATTTCGATCTGACCTACGCAACGTTTGCACCGGCAATACCGACGCTCGGCACGCCGGCGGATGGCGCCGGCAACGTCTCGCAGACGCCGACCCTGACTTGGGAGCCGTCCGCGCAGGCGTCGAGCTATCGTGTTGAGGTCGCCACCGATGAAGCCTTCGCCACCATCATCGCGACAGCGACAGTGACGGATACGGCATGGACGGTCGCTACGTCGTTGAACTCCAACACGCAGTACTACTGGCGCGTGACGGCGATCAATGCCTGCGGTGAAAGTCTCGCCGCCAGCGCTGACCGTATCTTCGGTGACGGCTTCGACGACACGGCCCTGCCGCCGATTGAGTTCTCCAGTGCATTTGTCACCTTGGCCCTGCCTGGCGACTGTTCCATCGGCACCACACAACAGGTGATCTGGAGCGACGACATCGAAACCGGTGCCGCCGGCTGGACGCACAGCGGCACAGCCGATACCTGGGTGGTGGGTTCGACCGCGCACGGCGGCACGCATGCGTGGCAGGCGAACAACGCCGCCAGCGTCACAGATCAGAGGCTGGTGACACCGAGCGTGGTCCTGCCGACCGACCTGAGCGCCTTGAGCCTCGCGTTCTGGAACCAGCAATCGATTGAGTCCTCCACTACCGGTTGCTGGGACGGCGCGATCATCGAGATCTCGACGAACGCGGGCAGTACCTGGACGCAGATCGGCGGTAGTGCGTTGTTGACCGACCCGTACAACGGTTTGGTTTCCAGCTCGTTCGCCAATCCGCTTGGCGGCTCGCAGGCGTGGTGCGGCAATCCGCAGACCTACCTGAATTCGGTCGTCGACCTGACGGCGTACGCAGGCCAGACCGTGCAATTTGGTTTCCGCCTCGCGAACGACAGCTCCGTCGGACGGCCGAATCCGGGATGGGCGATCGATGATGTCAAGGTCGCCGGCTGCGCGACCAACTGACCGTGAACTCGCGGCGCCGCTTCAGCGGCGTCGCTTCCTAAGCTTGCAAGCCCCGCGAAAGCGGGGCTTTCTTTATGGCCATGGATGGCCGGTATGCCGGGTCCGCGGGTACTCCCGGCGCCTGCCGAACACTGCCCACATCCCCATGCGTTGGCAATGCAGAGCAACTACCAGCGGGCCTCTGCGTTCATCGAATTCAGCCGCAATTCAATGCCGGCTACCGAGACTGCACCCCTGAGCGCGCAATTGCGCCTATGGAAACGTCGGGCGAAGATGCAAACAATGCAACAGCGACCCATTCGACAGCGCGGATTCATCCTGGGCCTGCTGTTTTGCTGTGTCTTGCTGGCGCCGGTGGCTCTGGCTCGCGAAATCCGCATCGAGGAAGCCATTGCCCAAGCTCAACACGAAGCCGAAGGCAAGGTGTTGTCGGTGCAGACCTTGAACGTTGGCAAGCGCAAGGTGTATCGGATAAAGCTGCTCACCCGCGATGGACAGGTGCGGGTGGTGCAGGTGCCGGCTGAACAATAATCGGAGTGGTTTCATTCCACGAGGACATGACATGCGCGTATTACTGGTGGAAGATGAAGCGCCGCTGCGGGAAACGCTGGCGGCACGGCTGAAGCGGGATGGCTTCGCGGTTGACGCCGCAGGCGACGGCGAGGAGGGTCTGTATCTCGGTCGCGAGGTGCCGTTCGATGTTGCGATCATCGATCTGGGCCTGCCCAAGATGTCCGGCATGGAGCTGGTCAAGCAGTTGCGCGAAGCCGGCCAGCGCTATCCGATCCTGATCCTCACCGCGCGTTCATCGTGGCAGGACAAAGTCCAGGGCCTGAAGAACGGAGCCGATGACTATCTGGTGAAGCCCTTCCACGTCGAGGAATTGCTCGCGCGTCTGAATGCGCTGGTGCGCCGCGCCAGCGGCTGGTCGCGTCCGACCCTCGAATGCGGGCCGGTCATCCTCGACACCACGGCGCAAACCGTCAGCGTCAATGGCGGCACGGTTGATTTGACCAGCTACGAATACAAGGTGCTCGAATACCTGATGCTGCATGCGGGAGAACTGGTATCCAAGGCCGACCTCACCGAACACATCTATCAGCAGGATTTTGACCGCGACTCGAACGTGCTGGAGGTCTTCATCGGTCGCTTGCGCCGCAAGCTGGATCCGGACAACACGATCAAGCCCATCGAGACGGTGCGCGGTCGCGGCTATCGGTTTGCGCTGGAGCGCACCGACACGCCGCCGGTCGACGAAGTACAGACGGCCGACAACGCCTGATCAGGCAGTCCGCGTCGTGCGTCCACTATCGCTGCAAGCGCGCTCGCTGGCTGCAGCGGGCCTGGTGCTCGCTGCGTTCCTCGCGCTCGCATTCTTCGCGCTCGACCGCGCGTTTTATCAAGCGGCCGAAAACGGGGTGCGCGAGCGCCTGCAGGGCTATATGTACGCCTATCTCGCCGGCTCCGACACGACTCGCGCCGGTCAACTGATTCCACCGGAGGTCGGCCCGGATTCGCGATTCGATCAGCCTGCCGCGGGTGGACTGTATGCGGGCATCGTCGGCGCGAAAGTACTTGGCGCGAAAGACAACCTCTGGCGGTCGCCCTCGGCGCTCGGCCGCGAACTGCCGTTTACGACCGATCTTCCGCGCGGACCACCCCATTTCGACGGCCCGTTCGATACGCCCGTCGGTGCGCTGTTCGTGCTGTCGCAGGGCGTCGACTGGAACAGTGGCGCGAAAACCGACTTGCACCTGACGTTCTATGTCGCGGAAGACAGTCGCGCATTGCGCGCCCAGGTCCAGGTGTATCGGCATACCCTGCTCACTTGGCTGGGTGCACTGGGTGTTGTGCTGTTGCTGCTGCTGCTCGCGGTATTGCGTTGGAGTCTGGCGCCGCTGCGCAAGGTCGCGGCCGAGCTGGCTCGCGTCGAACATGGTGCGCAACAACAGCTTGGCCGAAACTATCCGGTCGAGTTGTCCGGCCTCACCGCGAGCCTCAACAATTTCATCGATGCCGAGCGCGATCGCGTCTCGCGCTATCGCAATACCTTGTCAGATCTCGCGCACAGCCTTAAAACTCCGCTCGCGGTGATACGCAGCCAGCTCGAAACCGGCAGCGAAGGCGAAGCATTGCGCTGGACCGTGCTCGAGCAGGTCGGGCGCATGGACGAAATCGTTGCCTACCAGCTCTCTCGCGCGGCGACCTCGGGCCAGCAGACGTTTGCCGCGCCCTTGCCGCTGGAAGCCTTTGCCGAGGAGATCGTGCGCAGCCTGGAGAAGGTCTATGCCGGCAAGGGTGTGCTGTGCGAATTCGAGATCGAGCCGGCGGCGCGCTTCCATGGCGACCAGGGCGATCTTATGGAACTGCTCGGCAACCTGCTCGAGAACGCGTTCAAGTGGGCGAAGCGGCGCGTCGTGCTGAGCGTGCGCTGCTTGCCCGTCAGCGGCAAACGTGCGGGGCTGGACCTCGTCATTGAGGACGATGGCCCGGGTATTCCCGACGACAAGGTCGAGCACCTGCTGCAGCGCGGTGTGCGCGGTGACGAGCGCGTGCAGGGCCACGGCATCGGCCTCGCGATCGTGCAGGACATCCTCAAGGCTTATCGTGGGGAGTTGCTGGTGGATCGTTCACCCACGCTGGGTGGCGCGCGTTTCGCGGCACGCCTGGGCGCGTGTTGAAGGCTCAACTGGCGGCGAGTGCCTCAACCTCGGCGATCAGGCGGGCGCGCACCTGTTGCAGGCTGTAGTTCTCGACCACATACGCACGGGCACGCTGAGCCTGCAGTGCGCGTGCGTCAGGCGTGAGCGCGCGCACCGTATCAATGGCAGCATGCAGTTGTGCCTCACCGCGGAAGATCAGCCCGCTGCCACTCGCCTCAACGTGATCCGCGAGCACCTCGCACTCACCGTTGACGATGATCGGCGTACCCTGTGCCATGGCTTCCAACGCGACGATGCTGAGGCTTTCGTACGGCGACGGGTGCACGAACGCAAGGGCGCCAGCCATCAGGCTGAACTTGCGCTGCTCATCGACGAAGCCCAGATACTTCACGTGCTCCGATGCATGCAGGCCGAGCTTGTCCGCGCCGGTCAGCAGCAGACGCAGGTTCGATGGGTGCGCGCGTTTGTAGGCTTCGAACGCGGCAATCAGCATTGCGCAGCCCTTGTGTGTGTCGATGCGTCCGCTGTAGAGCAGATAGGGTCCTTCGTCGCGCGCAGCCGTGACGCGTTCGGTCGCAACCGTCATCGCGATGATGTTGCCGCGGTCGACGCCCCACAGCGCGCCACCAAGGCGGCGTTCGGCCAGCGTGTTCCACAGGATCCGTGGCGTTCGCCGGGCCATTTGCGCGACTGTGCGGAAATACGCCGCCGGCTCGTCGTGCAAGGTCGGCACCAGACCCCAGCGGCGATGGCGCAGAGCGCGCGTGCCGTCGTGGGTGGTCGGATACAGATACGTCAGGAAGATCACTGCGGCATAGTCGTCGCCGTGTCGGGTCAGGTGTTCGATCAGGCCCGGGCTGACCGGCCCCTGAGAGCGGATGAATTCGTTCTGCAAGGCTTCGGTCCAGCGCACGCGCATGGACGCATCCGCCTTGGCATTCGCCGCAAAGTGCGCAAGCAGGCGCCGATGTAGATCGTGAAAGTATTCGCCGCGTTCGCGCGCGACCCGGAAGCGGCGAATCGTCACGCCGTCGCGACGCTCGACACCCTCGCGCAGATCGTTCGCCCAGGTTACGTAGTCGCTCGCAGTCGTGCTCAAGACATCGACGACGTATCGGCCTGCCAGCAACGTCGCATATTGCCAGCCATGTGCTTCGGCGCCGCCGACAACGCTCTCGTGGCACCGCGGCACGACGATCGCGACGCGTTTCACAGAATCGGCTCCAGCGCCTTGAAGAAGCGATCGCGCAGAACGGCGAGCGAAAATTCACTTTCGAAGCGTGCTCGCGCGGCGTCAAGCAGCGTATTGCGAAAACGTTCGTCTTCGCCAAGTCGCGCCAAGCTTGCTGCATACAACCAAGGATCTGTTTCGCTCCAGACGATGCCGCCATCACCCACTGTTTCAGGAATCGCGCTGGAGCCGCACGCAATCACGGGTGTCCCGAGTGCCATCGCCTCAATCAGCGGTACGCAGAACCCCTCGTGCTGGCTCAGTGTCATGAACGCATGGCTGGCAAGGTACGCCGCCTTCAATTGCGCCTCACTGACGCAATCGAGCCAGCGCACGCGTCCGCCGAGCCGGTGCTCGTCGATGCGGGCGCGAATACGGTCCGGATATGCCTGCAGGCGAGGGTCGGCTTTGCCAATGATGATGAGCCGCGCCGGATCGCCATAGGCATCGACATAGGCGGCGAATGCATCGATCATCTCGACGTGACCCTTGTTCGGAGCCACACGACCGACCATCAGAACGTTGCGCGCGCCGTCGTCGAGTTCGTCGAGCAGGGCGAGGTCGGCTTCGGCCGCGATCAGCTGATCGACGCGATGAAATGGCGCGAGCACGGCAGTGCGTTCGCGCGCGACGCCCGCCGCAAGGAAATCCGCGTTGTTGAAGGCGGATGCGCCGAGATAGAGCTCGCAGCCAAGCGCGGCAACCGCGGGAATTTCGGCGCGCCCACCGGTGCAGGCCTGTTCGTAGTCGATCGAATAGGGAGCAAAGAACTTCGGCGGCGTGATGTTGTGATAGCGCACGACGCGAAAACCGCGTGCGCGCCGGACAATATCGAGCGCTGCCGGCCAGCCGACCGAGAAATGGTAGATCAGAAGATCGTTGGGCCCTCCGGCGAAATCCAGCGCTTGGTCAGGCGTCAGTGTTACCTCATCCACGCCGTGCGCCACGTTGCAGCAGACGCGCGTCTCGATGCCGCGCTCACGCAGCAGACGTGTCATTGCGAGCACATCGTTGCCGACAGCGTCCGCACCTGCCAGCACCGGCGTGAGTACGATGGCTTTCATCAGGCAAATCTCTCCATGGTTCGTGCCAGTTCGGTGGCCAGCACGTCGGGCGCGAACAAGCGCGCATAGCGCGCTAATCCGCGCGCTTGCAATTGAGCGCGCAGTTCTGCGTCAGCGCAGATGCGCGCGACCGTAGCTGCGATCAGATACGGGTCTGGCGTCTCCCACAATACGCCGGCGTCGCCAAGCGTCGACGGAATCGCGCTCGACGCGAGTGCGACTACCGGTGTGCCCAGAGCCATCGCTTCAATTACCGGCACGCAGAAGCCCTCATGCCGGCTGAGCATGACCAGGGCATCTGCGCGCGCGCACGCAGCGCGCAACTCGGCACCGCTCGCATCTTGCAATAGCGTCACGCGAGACTCCAGTCCGCGCTCGGCGATACGTGCATGGATCGCCTCGCCGTAGGCAGCGAGGGTCGGATCCAGCTTGCCGATGAGCAGCAGATGCGCATCAGGTGCGCCAACCGCAGCACAGGCGTCGAGCGCGTCGATGAGGTCCAGATAGCCCTTGTTCGGCGATTGTCGTCCGATCATCAGCATCAGCGGAGCGCCATTGGGGATGCGTCGAGCATCCGGCTGCAGTCCGCGCAACTGCTCGACTTCGTGGAACGGAGCAAGTACCGCGCAGCGTGCCGGTGCGACGCCGCAATGGGTGAAGTCTTCGACGTTGTAAGGTGAATCGCCGAGGTACAACTCGCAATTGAGCGCCGCAAATGCGGCAATCTGCGCGCGTCCTTCCGCACAGGCCGAGACATAGCCCGACGACCATGGTTCGAAGAACTCAGGTGGGGTGATGTTGTGGTAGCGCACGATGCGACGCGCGCGCACGCGACGCAACAGAGCCAACGGAAAGTCCCAACCACCGCAGAAGTGATAGATGACGATGTCACGCGGTGACTGCAGCCACGTCTCGATCTCGGTCGGCTCGCGCACAGGTTCGCCGATGCCACTCGAATGTGGCGCGAACAAGGCGACTTCGTGTCCGAGTTCGCGCAGTACCACCGTCATGCCGAGCGCGTCGTTGCTGACGGCGTCGTGCGGCGCCAGGCCAGGGACGAGAATGGCAATTCTCATGCGCGATAGGGCGCAGTCACGGCGCTGCGCGCTGCGCCAACACGGCGGCAGCGCCATGCGCTGGCAGCACCTGTGCACGCGTGAATCCGGCCGCTGCAAGCAGGACAGCCCAGCGCTTTGCATCGGGTACCGCTCTGCGTGGAGCAGAGGGGCTGTCAACCTGCGACGGCGTTTCCACCCGCAGCATCACTCGACCCGCCGGCTTCAGCGCGCGCAGTATCTGCGCAAGCGTGCTCGTGATCAGGACGTCATCGTCCGCGAGCAGATGGGCGGCGAGCGTGATCGCATCGAGATCCGCATCCTTGCAACGCGACAATGTCGTCAGCGGATCACCCGACGCGACCTGCATATCGCGCGCGCGCGCGCGCGCGGCGAGCACCTGATTCGGTTCGATGCCATTGGCGTTCACGCCATGAACCGCCATCGCCGCGAGCCAGTCGCCGTCGCCGCTGCCAAGATCGAGTACACGCGCGGCAGCGGGCAGGACAGGACCAAGCTTGGCCGCCCAATCGGCGTGGCGGCTGGCGCGCTCGGTCGATGCGCCGGCATCAACAAGGGCTGTGAGTGCGTCTGCCTGTTCACGCTCTGTGGCGGCAGCTTCCTCCAAGTCGGCGAGACTGGCTTGCATCGATACGATCCAGTGGTTCGCCGCGTGAACATAGTGACGCAGCTCGATCATCTCGCTCGTATTGGCCTCGTGGCAATCCCGGAGCAGGGCCGTGCTGGCTTCGAGCGGCGCCATGCGGTCCTCCAGCGGCGCCAGGCGGCCCTCGAGCGGCGTTACCCGGCTCTCAAGCGGTGCCACGCGGCCCTCGAGTGCGAAGGCGCGACCCTCGACCGCGGCCGCGCGACCTTCCAGCGCATCGCCACGCTCGTGCAACGCTTCGAGCTGGCTCTGTGCCATCTGGTTGCGGTTGCGAGTCGTCTCGGCGTGCTGCGCCAACTCGTCCAGGCGTTGATTGATCCGGCGCAGGCTGTCGGTCAACACTTTGCCGCGGCCTTCGTGTTCGGCGCCCAATGTGGTCAGTCGCGCCGCAAGGTCGTCCAGGCGTCGGCCATGTTCGCGCTGTGCTTCGGCATCCGCATTGCGGCGATCGCCTTCGGCGCCAAGGTCGGCAATCGCGCCATCGATTGAAGCAAGACGCTGGTCATGCGCGCGCTGGGTGTCGACGGCGGCATCGAAGCGTGCCGCCACCGAGGTATCCGTGGCGCGCTGGTGGCGCATCAGCACGGGCAGGCCGGCCAGGGCGAGGCCCCAGTCAATAAAGTAGCCGAGCACCGGCACGCGCGCCAACTTGGCCAGTGCATAGCGGGGCAATAAGCCACGCACACGCGTTCCGACGCGGCGTCCCTCGGGTGACCAACGCAGGTTGCCGAGCACTTCGGCCTTGCTCGCGCCGGCTGCCAGCAAGCGTATCTGCATCACGGAACCGGTCTCGTCCGGCGCGCGTTTCAGCAGCGCACGAAAGGCCTGGTCGACGAAAGTGTTGTAGTGGCTGCCGGTAAGCTCGCCGATCGCATAGTCGAGGCGATTGCGCTCGATGCCGTCGTGGCGCGAGATCGCCGCGATTGCAGGGTGAGCGACCTCGTTGCGCGGCAGAGGCGTGCGTGCTCGTGCGATGTCCGCTTCGACACGGATTTCCGCCTTGACCCGATCAAGGTAGTCGTCATTGCGGTTTGAACTCACGGCGGCCCCGTAGGTGATCGATGCACAGTGGTCGATGCGGCATCAAAGACGCCGCCAGCGGAATCCCCTTCCGATGACGCATCACGGACGGCCAGTGGTGGCAGCGTCTGCATCTGCAGCGAGCGGGATAATGCCATAGGCGCGCGCCCTGCCGATATCGATCAATGCGTACGCCGGGCCGTGGCGGCCGCTGAACGTCGCGGCGACGCTGCGCCAACGCGTCCGGCCCGCCCTCCGAGCGGCCGCAAAATTCATTTTCGTCGATGAGTGCGCGCCGAGCAGGGTTGTTTCCAGATATTGCGCTGTGCCGAGTCGCGCATCATCGCCGAAGCCAACGAAGGCGTGACCTGGCACCAGGATGATGAACGGGCGCAGCCCAAGGCGTTCCAGCACCGAAGCGATGAGGATGCTGCTGTCGATGCAATTGGCACGGCGATCCCGCCAGACCTCGCCGAGCAGGCGCACACGCTGGCTCCACACCGTGGGGCCACGGCTCAGGGCGGGATCGCCATCCGCGTAGCGCAGGCCGCGTTGCTCGAGTGCCGCCCACACCGCAGCGGCTCGACGCAAGTCGAGGTCGGCGTCGCGATCAAGCGTCCCGGCATCAACGGCCGGGTCGAACGTGCGTGCGGCTGCAAGCACATCGTCGACGACCGGATCGTGCGGGTTGACGTAGCCTGCGAACGCCCAGTCCAGGTTGACGCGATCGCGGCCTTCGCGCACGTAGTACAGCGCGTCGTCGAGTGGATGCAGGCGCACCGGGACCCGGCGCACCTCGAGCACGCGACCGGCAGCTTCCAGTGTCACCTGCATTGCCTGTCGGCGCGGGCCGCCGAGGCGACGCAATTGGGCGATGTCCCAATCCAGACGCGGACGCAGTTCCAGCCCGGCATCGCTGCGGCTGCCCGTCGCCCGCGCGACAGCGGGTTCGCGTAGCCCCGGCGTTTCAATGCGTACGCGCAGATCGGCTGGAATGTCGTCGCCGTGCACGCGCACGCTGACCAGCCCGTCGCCGGATGTGCCTGTCCGCGGGGCTTGCGAGAGCTGAAGTGCGGGAAACAGTTCTCCGGCTGGCGTGATGTCGACTTGCCATTCGAGCGCGTTCGCGCTCACACATGCCCACGTCGCCGCGAACGCGAGGAGGACGCGCGCGAGCACGAGGTGGCTGGTGTAGCGTAAAATGCATTTTGGCCACGATTGCATCCGACGACTATCGTTGCCGCGACCCGCCGCTGTCTAGCCTGCCCCCGGAGTTTTTCGCATGCGCCAACTCGCCCTCACCGCCCTGATTGTCGCCGCACTCTGCGCATGCAGTCCGGCCACGCCCGAACCGGCCGCACCATCCACGACTGCAGCAAAGCCCGCGTCACCCGCGGCGGAGCCCAAGCCTGCGCAAGCGGTAGCCCCGGCGAAGGAAGTCCCGGAAGGTGAGTGCGGTAATCAGGAAAAGGTCGCCGCCGACCAGCGCGTCTCCAACACCGCACGCTGGACCACCGCCAGCGAACAGAACAATTTTGGTTTCGACGTATTCCGCGGCGACAGCGAGAAGGGCGAGTTCAAGAAGCTGACCAAGGAACCCATCCTCGGTGCCGGCACATCGGACGAAACGCACAAGTACGAGTACCGCGACGATTCGATCGACCCGTGCAAGGACTACTGGTACTACGTCGAAGGTATCACCACCAGCGGTTCGCACGAGAAGTTCACGCCGACCTTCCGCGCAGCGGCAAAACGCCGTGCGGTGGGCAGTCCGGCGCCGGCCGCCGCTGCCACTACGCCAACGCCAACGCCCGCGCCTGCGCATTGATTCACTGACGCACCGGCGCGTCGCGATGGAAACGGTCGCGCCCGCGCCATCGCGCCGCCAGCATGCGCTGACGGCGCTGTTTCTTGTGTTGTTCCTCGCGTCGCAGGCGTTGCTGTGGTTGGCGTACTACAGTGGCGACGCGAAGACGCTGATTGGCGACGAGCAGACGTATCAGGCCAGCGCGCTGGCGATCCTCGGCGGCGGCTCGTGGATGCCGAGTTCGATCTGGCCGCCGCTGCAGCCGTTGTTCATTGCGGCCATCTATGCCGCATTCGGCACTCATTTGTTGGCGGTGCAGATTGCGCAGACGCTGCTATTCGTCGCCTCTGCGGTGCTTTTGCGCGATCTCTGGCGACGCCTGGGTAGTGGGGTTGCTGCGGCGAACACGGCAGCGGCCTTGTGGCTGCTCAATCCTGCCAGCGCCGCCTATGCGCATTGGCTCTGGCCGGAGCTGCCACAGGTGTTCCTGTTGCTCGCGGCGTTGTGCCTGCTTGCGCGTGTCAGGTCGGCGTTCGGCACGTTTCTTTCGGGGCTGTGCATTGGTCTGGCGATTCTCGCCAAGAGCCTGCTGTCGATGTTCTGGCCGCTGTTTCTGATCGCGCTGCTCAGACGCGAGCGCCCCCATCTGCTGCTGTGGCCCCCCTTGGCGTTTGTGGTCGGCCTCGCAGTGGTGACGGGGCCGGCGTTGCTGCATGGCTGGCGCGCATACGGAAGGCCCATGATCGCCGACAGCTCGATCTACAACGTGTGGGTAGGTCTGAACGATACATGGCGTAGCGACTACGTGGCCGACATGGGCGGCGTCACCCTGCCCGAGTTCATCGCGAGCGGCGCGACGCCGCAGCAGCGCAACTCCGTGTATCTGGACAGGGTGCGCGCGCTGGTCGATGAGCGCGGGCTGCCGCGTGTCTTTGCCGATCAATTGGGGCGTCAATACTTTCGCTTGTTCAGCGCCAAGACGTCGCTGGTCTCGCAACTGCCGGGCGCGGCCTGCGCCGGCCACCTTTCCGTCTATCACAGCCCGCAGTGGCTGACGCGTGTGCTCACGGTGATGAACGATCTGATGCACACCTTGCTGCTGGCTGCCTGCGCATTAGGGATCGCGACCCGCCGCTGGCGATCGCCAACGGTGAATGCACAAGGCCGTCGCCTACTCGCGCTGATCGTGCTGTTGTTTGGTTATCAGCTGGCGTTGTTCCTGTTGATCCACGTCAAGGCGCGGTTCCTGTTGCCAATGGTTCCGTTCCTGTGCGGATTTGCCGGCAGTTTCCTGGTCGCATTGCGCGCGCGCTGCCGCCCAGGACGCGACGAACCAACGATTGCACTGACGCCGCCGCGTCTCGCGCTCGGCGTTGCGCTGGCCGCCCTGTTGCTGTTCCTCGCGTTCGCCGGCCCAGCGCTCGATCACCTGTGTGCGACGTGATGCATGCGACCAGGACAGGGTGAATCCGGTATCCTCGCAGACGCCCCCTCTCTTTACGCCCGCATGCGCCAGCACCTGATCGAACTCATCCTTTTCAGCACCTACGCGGAACTCCGCGCCGAGCGCTCACGCAGTTATCTTGGCCTGCTCTGGTGGGTGCTCGATCCCGCGCTGATGATGGCAACGTTCTGGCTCGTCTTCGGCGTGATCATGCACAGCGGCGGTCCGGACTATGTACCGCAGTTGCTGGTCGGTCTGACCTTGTGGCAGTGGATGAAGTCGTGCATGACGCATGGCGGCTACGCGATCTGGAGCAACCTCGGCCTGGTGCGACAGGTGCGGGTGCCGCCGCTGGTGTTTCCGCTGGTCGCGATGCTTTCCGACACGATCAAGTTCTTCTACATCTTTGCGTTGCTGCTGGTGATCCTGTGGTCGGCAGGTTTCCCACCCAACATCGCCTATCTCGCCCTGCCGCCGGTATTCGTCGCGGTCTTCCTGTTCGGAGCTGGCGTCGGCTTCGTGATTGCGGCGGTGGTGCCTTTGCTGCCAGATCTGCGCTTCGTGATCGAGCAACTGCTGACGGTGCTGATGTTCCTGTCCGGTGTGGTGTTCTCGCTGTCGAGCGTGCCGTCGCCGCTGCGTGAGATCATGGCGCTCAATCCCGTCGCGGTGATCATGGACGCGGCGCGCGGCATCCTGATGCATGGTCACTGGCCGGACTGGATCAGCCTGGCCAAGGTCAGCGCCATCTCGCTCGGCGTGTGCCTGGTCGGCGCATTCGTGGTCGCCCGCCTCGCGCCACGCTATCCGAAGCTGGCGGTCTGACGTGGACGACAACCTGATCGAACTGCGCAACGTCGGCATCGCATTCAACGCGCAGCGACGCCTCGGCAACCATCGCTTCTGGGCGCTGGAAGACGTCAGTCTCACCCTGCGACGCGGCGAACGTCTCGGCGTGATCGGTCGCAACGGCGCCGGCAAGAGCACTTTGTTGCGCGTGATCGCCGGCATCCTCGCGCCAGATCGGGGCAGCATGCGTCGCGGTCCCGTGTCGTGCCAGTTGCTATCGTTGTCGCTGGGCTTTGTGCCACATCTGTCCGGCCGCGACAACGCGGTGTTGTCCGGTCTCCTGCTGGGCCTGCGCCGTCGTGACATCGTCTCGCGCCTGCCGGCGATTCGCGAATTCTCCGAGCTGGGCGATTTTTTCGAGCGACCGATCTCCACCTACTCGTCCGGCATGACCATGCGCCTCGCCTTCTCGGTTGCGATCCAGGTCGAACCGGATGTGCTGCTGATCGATGAGGTGCTTGCGGTCGGCGACGCGGAATTCCGGCAAAAATCTGGCGCTGCGTTGCGCGCACGCATGGCTGAAGGTCACACGGTGGTGCTGGTCAGCCACGACGAAGCGCAGATCGCCAAGTTGTGCGACCGCGTGTTGTGGATAGAGCATGGCAAGAGCGTGCTCGAAGGCGCGCGTGACGAAGTATTCGCAGCCTATCGCCGCGATCAGCACCTGGTTGGAGTGCCGGCGTGAATGAATTCGGCGTGCAGCGCCTCGCGACGCTCGCCGCGACGCTCGGTATTTCACCGCGACACTTGCTGGTTGCTGTTGCGCGGCTGGCCCGGGACGACGTGGAGGACAATCCGGTGCGCCGCCAGCGCGTCCTCGCCGATGCGCGCGCCGCCCGCCGCGCCGCGGAAGGCGCCGCCGCCCTGCTGGCGACGCCGATAGCGAGCTTTGCGCCGGATGAACTAGATCGCGCGCTGGCAAGCTTGTGGCCGGCGCGGTCCGAAACGGTGGGCTGAGTAGGGATGCGCGCCGCCGCCCTGATCGTGCTTGCGTGGAACAAGTGGCCGCTGACCCGGCGTTGCCTCGATGCACTACTGGCGAGCGATCTCGATGCCGCCGAGGTGATCGTCGTCGACAACGGCAGTACCGACGAGACGCCGACAGCGCTGGCCGCCTATGCCGATCGTGTGCGCATCGTGCGCCTGCCCGAGAATCTCGGCTTTGTGCGCGGCATGAACGCCGGCATGGCCGCTGCGCACGCCGATGACGATGTCGTGCTGCTCAATAACGATTTGCTATTCACCCAGGCCGACTGGCTCGGTCGTTTGCGCGATGCGGCTTATGCGGCGCCTGAAAACGGCATCGTCGGCTGTCGCCTGCTAGGACCCGAAGCAGAAGGGCGCGTCTACCATGCCGGGGGTTTCATCGAAGCCGACGACTTGTGGGGTCAGCAGACCGAATCAGGCCGCGTCGAGCGGGAAGTCGCCCAGTTCATCACGACGCGTCGGGTGCAATGCATTGCATTCGCGCTGGCTTATCTGAGGCGCGACTGCCTTGATCGCATCGGTGTGCTCGATACCGCCTTCCACAGCTATTTTGAGGACACCGACTACTGCCTGCGCGCTGGCGACGCCGGCATTGCCTGCGTGGTGGCGGGAGCCGTGACCTTGCGCCATGACCAGCATGGTTCGACTCAGGATGATGGCGGCTTTCGCCAACGGCTGTGGCAAGCGAGTCGCGCAACGTTCGCCACGCGCTGGCATGAACGATTGCGTGCCGACTACCGCGGCAATGTCCTGTGGCAGGGCGCGACGCGGTTTCCGCACGCGTACGCCGAGCTTGCGCGCCTGCTGGTGCGTCGGCTCGATGCACGTGGCTTGCGCATGGCGTATCAGGCGGTCGAACGTGAGATTGCGAGCGCCGAGGACTTCCGCCTCGATCTCGCTGCGCGCCGGCGTTGGCCGGGATTGGCGGATGCTGCGTTGGTGTGCGCCCCCGGCGATCAGTTTGCGCAGGCGCAGGGCCGACTGCGCATCGGACTCGGCTTCAGCGAGTGGGAGCGCGTGCCAGCGGCCTGGGTCGAGGCGTCGCGTCGGATCGACCGCTTGCTCGTGCCGGACGCGTTCCAACGGGAAGCCTTCCTTGCCGCCGGTGTGCAGGTGCCCATCGAGATCTTCCCGCTTGGCGTCGATGGCAACTACTGCCATCCGCTCGTGTCGACGCTGCGCAATCCGCGCAAGAATTTTGTCTTCCTTGCGGTGGCTGACGAGCTTGCACGCGATGCACCGGATGTCCTGCTGGCCGCGTTCCGTCGCAGCTTCCATGCCGACGAAGCGGTCGAACTGCTGATCCACGTGCGCCCTGGTCACGAGGCGCTTTCGATTGCGGACGCCCTCGCCCCCCTGACGCAGGGCGATGCGCGCGTGCGCATACTCACCGGCTGGGCCTTTCCGTGGCACCAACGCGCGCAATTGATGACAACCGCGGATGCCTATGTCTCGGTAAGACGCGGTGGCGGCTGGGATCCGTTCGCGGCGGAAGCGCTGGCGTGCGCAAAGATCCTGATCGCGACCGATTTCGGCAGCCAGGCGGCGCTTGCACGCGAACATGGCGTACTGGTCGCGTCGACGCGCGTCGACGATCCGCGTCAGCCCGGTGCGCGCTGGGCGGAGCCGGATCGCGATGCGCTCGCGGCGCAACTGCGTGCGGTGTTCGAGCAACGCACACATCTCAGCGCTCAGGCGCGCGCACGCGCTGGCGCGTTCGCGCGCATGCACGATATCGACGCCAGTGCCGCTGGCCTCGCCGAGCTCGTCACCCGCGACGCTCGACTCGCGCCGCCACGCGTGCCCCCCGCTCCTTTTCGACCGGTGCAACTGGCGCGGCCGGCGAGTGGCCAGATCGTCGTGCTCGGTATGCATCGCTCCGGCACATCGAGTGTTGCCGGATTGCTTGCGCGAATGGGCGTTGCGGTCGGTCCCGAGAGCGATCTCATGCGTGGCCCGGATAATCCGAAGGGCCACTACGAATCCGGGCGCTTGCACATGGCCTGCGTGCGCCGCCTAGCCGCGGCCGGTGGCGACTGGAGCAACCCGCCCACGCAGGCGCCGGCAGCCGCGATCGACGCGTTCCGCCGCGAAGTCGGCGCCTTGATCGACGAATTCGACACGCAGCGACCGTGGATGATCAAGGAGCCCCGCCTGTGCCTGGTCGTGCGCGAACTGCTGCCACTGCTGACGCGGCCGCTATTCGTGCATGTCGTGCGCGAGCCACATGAAGTCGTTGATTCGCTCGTCGCACGCAATGATCTCGATCCGGCTGCCGGTCTTGCCTTGTGGGAGCACTACACGCGCGCTGCATTCGACGCGAGCCGCGGCTGGCCGCGCGTGCTGATCGACTATGCCGAGCTGATCGCCGATCCGAGCAAGGTTGCGCGTCAATTGGGAGAGACGTTGCGCGCCGCCGGTGTAGAAGGCGTTACCGTCCCCGATGCGCAAATTGTGCAGGATTGGATAGAGCCGCCGCCGCCACGTGCACGCGCGTCGTCGCCCGCGCTGAGCGATACGCAGCGCACATTGCAGGCGGCGATTGCCGATCGCAGTATCCTTGACGAGACGGCGACGTGCGCAACTGTTCATGGGACCATACCCGTGCGCGAAGTGGACTGAGACATGTTCGAGTTCCTGCGCAGAGGCAGCAAGCCGACCCTGCTCGCTCCGCTGCGAACAATCGAATGGGACGGCCATGTGCTGACGCTCGCGCTCGGTGCGGCCGTTGCGGTTGAGATCGCCCTCGATATCGAGGGATGCCATTTCTCCACCACGCCGCCCGACCGCGATGGCCGCGCCCGCTTCCCGTTTGCGTTCTCGCCGTCCGGCCACGTTTCTTTTGATGTGCTGCCACGTCTCGGGCGCGGTGGGGACGCCCTCACTGCGCAATCGTTCTGTCTTGTGATGGGCAAGGCGGGCCTGCAGCCGGCGCTGCGCGCGTCCCCGCCGGCACCCGCGCCGGTGCACCGTTCGGCCCGCTGCGTTCCGTTCGGCGTGGATGTCGCTGCGCATGAAGTCGCGATCGTGGTGCCGGTCTACAACGCACCTGATCTGGTCGATGCCTGCCTCGAGGCACTGTTCGCGCATACCCGCGGTCGCGCGCAGCTGATCGTGATCGACGACGCGAGCACCGATCCCGCGATCGCGCCCTTGCTCGCACGCTACGCGTCACTGGCGCGCGTCCGCGTGCTGCGCAACGACACCAACCGTGGCTTCACCGCGACCGCGAACCGCGGCATCGAACTTGCCGGACGTGCCGACGTCGTGCTGCTCAATGCGGACACCGAAGTGGGTCCAAACTGGCTCAACGGCCTGCGCCGCGCCGCTTATGCAGGCGACGATATCGCGACGGCAACGGCGGTTTCTGACAATGCCGGCGCATTCTCGGTGCCTGAACTTGAACACGCGAATGTGTTGCCTGCGTGCTGGCGCTTCGATGATTGCGCGCGCGCGCTGTGGCAGGGCGCGGGGCTCGCCTATCCCCAACTGCCTACCGGCAATGGTTTCTGTCTGTACATTCGGCGCACGGTCATCGATGCGATCGGCGTGCTCGATGAAGCCGCATTTGCGCAAGGCTACGGCGAGGAAAACGACTTCTGTCAGCGCGCCGCGAAGCGAGGACTGCGCCACGTGATCGCGGGCAACGTGCTGGTCAAGCATGCACGCAGCCAGAGCTTCGGCGAAGAACGCCGTCTCGCACTCGGGCTGGCCGGCATGGCCGTGCTGCGTGAGCGCTGGCCCCACTACGAAGGCGAGGTCGGTGCAACGCTGTACTCGTTCGACCGGCGCGTGCTCGACTGGCGCGTGCGCAGGATCTACGCGAATGCGCGCCCCGACAACGTGGCGCGCCCGCGCCTGCTCTGGGTCGGCGCCGGTGCCCCGACATGGACCGATGTCGAGGTATGGAACCTGCGCGCGAACGGCGCCGAAAACGAACTCGTGTTCGCCGGCAATGTCGTCGCGGCAAACACCTGGCAGGCGAGCGATCCCGAAACGTCCTATCGTGCGCTATGGGACTGGTTGCAGATCCATGCCATCGAGTGCCTGACTGTGCAGGAACGCAAGCAATCAGCGGCCGAGATTCTGTGCGGCCTGCTCGATATCCCGATCGTCCAGATCAATCCGATCGCCGTCGATTCAGCACGCGATGCGTGGCGCGATGCAGAATCGGCACTTCGCAGTTTTCCGGAATCCCGCGCATGAGCGCATCCACGACGAAGGCCCTGATAACCGGCATCACCGGCCAGGATGGAGCCCTGCTCGCCGCGCGCCTGCTCGAAAGCGGCGCCAACGTAATCGGCACGCATCGACCCGGGCGCGCGCCCAACCTGTGGCGTTTGCGCGAGCTCGGTATCCATACCCACACGCGCCTGCAACTGGAAACCCTCGATCCAACCGACGCGGCCGCATGCGCCGAACGCGTCAGGGCGAACGCACCGGACGCGCTGTTCCATCTGGCCGGGCAATCGCGGGTCGCCGATTCGTTCCGCGATCCGCGCGCGAGCATGGCCGCCAACGGCATGAGCACGCTCAACTTGCTGGAAGCGGTACGCCTGCATGCGCCGAACGCGCATTTCGTGCTTGCATCGAGCGCCGAGATTTTCGGTGAACCCACGCATGCGCCGCAGAACGAGCTGACGCCACTTTCCGCTCGTTCGCCATACGGCTTGTCCAAGCTGATGGCGCACGGCGCCGTCGGCAGCTGGCGTGCGAGCTTCGGCCTGCGTGCGTCGAGCGCGATCCTGTTCAATCATGAATCGGTCTTGCGCGATGAAGCTTTCGTCACGCGCAAGCTCAGCCGTGGCGTGGCGTGCATCAAGCTGGGGCGCGAGACGTCGATTGCACTGGGCAATCTGGACGCGCGGCGCGACTTTGGCTACGCGCCCGACCACGTGGCCGCGATGGCCGCAATGGCCATGCGCGATCGCGGCGAGGACTACGTGCTTGCGACCGGCATTGCATCCAGTATTCGCGATTTTGCGACCGCTGCCTTTGCCGCCGCCGACATCGAGCTTGACTGGTTCGGCGAAGGCGTCGACGAAGTCGGCGTCGAACACGGCAGCGATCGTGTGCGTGTACGCGTCGACGCCGCATTTTTTCGCCCGGTCGACGCGTCATTGCTGGTCGGTGACGCGAGCAAGGCACGGCGCGCACTCGGCTTTGCGCCGTCGCTCGATCTCGCCGGCCTTGCGCAGCGCATGGTCGATGCCGATCTTGCACGCGAGCAGTGCTGAACGATGCGCGTCATCTTCAATGTCGACGCAATCACAGCGCCGCTGACCGGGATCGGTCGCTATGCCTTAGAACTCGCACGCGGGTTGTCGCGGCATCGCGATATCGACGCTCTACGCCTGTATTCGGCATATCGCTGGGTCGATGACCCCGATCACGCGCTGGCTGCCAATCGCACGATCGCTGCGCTGCGTCGAAACGTGCCGTTCAAGAGTGCTGCGCTGGAAGCGTATACGCAGCTGCGCGCAGCGATGTTTCGTCTGCATACGCGGCGGATGCACGACTGGCTGCTGCACACGCCGAACTACGTGTTGATGCCATTTGCGGGACCCGCGCTGACCACCGTGCACGACCTCTCGTGGCTCAGCTACCCCGAGACGCATCCGATCGAGCGTGTTCGTTTTCTCGATCGTCATCTGCCACCAACGCTGGAAAAAGCCGCCGCTATTTTTACCGACTCCGATTTCGTTGCCGACGAGATCGTCAGCAAACTCGGCATTGAGCGCTCGAAACTGCGCGTCGTCGCACTCGGCGTCGATGCGGCGTACCGGCCGCGCAGTGCTGCGGACCTTGCGCCAGTACTGGCGCGACATGGTCTTTCGGACCGAGCCTACCTGCTCGTAGTCGCGACCCAGGAGCCGCGCAAGAATCTGGCGCGACTTGCACGCGCGTATGCAGCGCTGCCCATCGCCCTGCGCGCACGTCACCCGCTGGTGATTGCAGGTGCACGTGGCTGGCTGAATGCGGAACTCGAAGCGTCGCTCGCTCCGCTCGAAGCACGCGGCGAAGCGCGTCGGCTTGGCTATGTCGCCGAGGACGACTTGCCTCTGCTGTATGCAGGCGCGCACGCGTTCGCATTTCCTTCGCTTTACGAGGGCTTCGGCTTGCCGGTGCTGGAAGCGATTGCGAGTGGCGTACCCACTCTGACCTCGAATGTTTCTTCGTTGCCGGAGATCGCACGCGATGATGGCGGCGCGATCACGCTGAACGTCGATCCGTTCGATGAGACGGCATTGTGTACTGGACTCGAGCGCGTGCTTGAAGACACCGCGTGGCGCGATCATGCCAGCACGCGCGGCGTTGCACGTGCACGCGAGTTCAGCTGGACGCGCTGCGTCGATCAAACCGTTTCCGTCTATCGCGAGGTGCTCGCACGTGCTTAGTCCAAAGGCCGTGGGACATTCACGCATTGAATTGCCTGCGCAAACCGCTATAGGCTGCCATTCATTTCGCTGGAGCGTGCAATGACGGATCGTCCCATCGCTTGTACCTTGCGTCTGGTCACGGCACTCGCGTGCCTGCTCGTCGTGGGCCTGGTGCAGGCGCAGGCATTGCAAACCCAACCGCCGGCACCGGCGATTGAATCCGCGGGCGCTGCTGCGGCACCGGTTTCCGCCGCGGCGGAAGGCATTTACGCGGCGACGCGTCCGAGCCTGTTGCAGATCCGCACGCTGGTGGAAGCGGCCGGACGCCAGTCCTCGATCGGCTCCGGTTTCCTCGTCAGTGCAGACGGCCTTGCGATCACCAACTATCACGTCGTCTCGCAGTACGCACTGGAGCCGAAGACCTATCGCCTCGAATTTGTGCGACCCGACGGCACGCAGGGCGCACTGACCTTGCTCGCGATCGATATCGCGAACGATGTCGCCGTGGTCAAGCTCGACGGCACCGATCTGCCGCATCTGGAATTCGATCCCGCTGCGGTCGCGGGCGATTTGCCACGCGGTGAGCGCGTCTACGCAATGGGCAATCCGCTCGATCTTGGCTTCACCATCGTCGAAGGCACATACAACGGCCTGGTCGAACGCAGTTACAACGAGCGCGTGCATTTCACCGGTGCGATCAATCCGGGCATGAGCGGCGGTCCTGCGGTCACCGGCGGCGACAAGGTCGTCGGCATCAATGTCGCCAAGCGCCTTGATGGCGAACTCGTCAGCTTCCTCGTGCCCGCGCGGCACGCGGCGGCGCTGCTCGCGCGTGCGCGCAAGGACTCGCCGCTCAACCTCGCGCAGGCGCGCGATGAGATCGACCGGCAGTTGCTCGCATGGCAGGCCGGGTTCTACCAGGCGCTCGACGAGAAAGGATTTCGCGCAACGAAATTCGGCCCTTATCAGGCGCCTGAGAGCGCGTCGACGTGGTTCAATTGCTGGGCACGCACGAATGCGGAGCAGACACCGAAGCCGCGCGCGCAGATGGACAGTTCCAGCTGCAATTCGCAAAGCTCGCTGTTCATCGCCGAGGACATCGACAGCGGTCGCGCCGAGCTCACCCATGCTTATGTGCGCAGTACCGACCTCAATGTGTTCCAGTTCGCTGCGTTCGTGTCGCAGTACTACGGCTCCGCTTCGATGGCGCGCTCGTGGTCGCGCAAGCGGCAGACACAACCTGCCTGTCACGAGGATTTCATTGCGCCGGCCGACGCGGCGACCGCGCCGATGCTGCGCGCAGTCTGGTGTGCACGGGCCTACCGCGATTTCGCCGGTTTGTACGATGTTTCGGTGACCACGGTCACCCAGGATCGCGACAAGGAAGCGCTGGTGTCGCGACTGGCGATGCAGGGCGTCAGCTATGACAACGCACTCGCGCTGGCGAAGCGGTTCATGGGAGCTGTCACATGGACCAAATAACGTGGGTCGAGGTGCTGTCGCG